>CAMAWG010000048.1 GCA_945861855.1 Rhodoplanes serenus | reverse complement strand
CGAGAGACTGATCCGCAGCGCCGTCAGGCGATGGAGGCGGCGCTGTCCTACATGGGCCTCAAGCCGGGAGATGCAATCGAGGGAACGCCGGTCGATTGGGTATTCGTAGGCTCTTGTACCAATGGACGGCTGTCGGATATCCGCGAGGCCGCGCGCGTCGCTGCGGGCCGAAAGGTTGCGCCCCACGTACGCGCCTGGGTCGTTCCGGGCTCGGAGGCCACGCAGCGCGCCGCCGAGCGCGAAGGACTGGACAAGATTTTCTTGAGCGCTGGTTTCGAATGGCGCAAGGCGGGCTGTTCGATGTGCGCCGGCATCAATGGCGACATCGTTCCGCCGGGCCAGCGTTCCGTGTCCACCACAAATCGTAACTTTGTGGGGCGTCAGGGACCGAATGCCCGCACTCATTTGGCGAGCCCCGCAATGGCGGCAGCTGCGGCGATTGCCGGACATATTGCCGACCCGCGCAAGCTCGGGTGATGACCATGCAGAAATTCACGCGGGTCTCGGGTACGGCCGCGCCGATGATGAAGGCGAACATCGACACCGATGTCATCATTCCGGCGAAACGTCTGGTGGGTCACAAGCGCGAGGAACTCGCCGGGTTTGCCTTTGAGGCGCATCGCTATGAAACGGACGGCTCGGATAATCCCGACTTCGTCCTCAACAAGCCGTGTTACCGTGGCGCCAGTATCCTGAGTGCTGGCGAGAATTTTGGCTGCGGCTCGTCCCGCGAGTCCGCGGTGTGGGCTATGGCCGGGTTCGGCTTTCGCTGCGTGATCGCACCGGGCTTCGGTGACATTTTTTATAACAATGCTTTCCAGAACGGGATGCTGTTAATCCGTCTCCCGGCGGAGCAGGTCGAGCGCCTCGCTACGGAACTGGAGAGCGGCGTGGCGCCGTCGATGACGGTCGATCTTGAAAACCAAGTCATTACGACGCCGTCAGGCGCGAAGATGCGTTTCGAGATCGATGCGGAGCGGCGGCAGACGCTGCTGGAAGGTCGAGACGAGATCGGCATGACACTCGCGCGCGACAGCGACATTCGCGCCTTTCAGGACCGCGACCGTGCCGCTCGGCCGTGGATTTACGAATCCTCGTCCAAGCCGGCGGCATAGACACGCCGCAGCGGCCGTTGGCCAATACGACGCATCGTTCCACGCGGCGAAAAGAAGCAGTCAATGCCAACATATTGGCATTGACTGAAAAGTCGTCCGGACAAATAATTGGTCACGTCTACGGGGTTTCCAGCGTTTCGCACTCCTTGCCCCGGTGGAGTATGGCGGCGCCGTGAACGTGGATCTCAAAGCCAATTATCAGGGCGTGTACGAGAATAGGCTCGGCTTCGGCAAACGTCCGGCGATGCTTCTCGTCGATTTCGTGCAGGCCTACTTCGAGCCTTCCTGCGATCTCTATGCTGGCGTCGACGATGCGCTCGCGTCCGCCATCAGGGTGCGCGATGCGGCGCGCGGGGCTGGCGTGCCGGTTATCTACACCAACGTGATCTATCAGAAGCAGGCGCTGAACGGCGGCCGCTTTTTCCAGAAGGCAAAGCCGCTGAGGCATTTTCTGGAGGGCAGCCCGTTAGGCGCTTGGCCCCTCGGTCTGAATGTCGGCGACGACGAACTGGTGATCTCCAAGCAGTATCCGAGCGCGTTCTTCGGCACGTCGCTGGCCTCGACGCTGACCACCTGGGGGATCGACACGCTCATCATCTCCGGATTGACCACCAGCGGATGCGTGCGGGCGAGTTGCCTGGATGCCTGCTGCCACGGATTTATCCCCATCGTGGTGCGCGAAGCCTGCGGCGATCGGCATGAGGCACCGCATGAAGCCAATCTTTTCGACATGAACGCCAAATATGCCGACGTGCTGAGCGAGCAGGAGGTGCTCGCTTACATCGCAGCCCAGAAATGAAAATGAGTGCGACTGCAGGGTCAATGCCGTCCAAGATGAACAAACGGAGAGAAACGCCATGAAGTTGAACAGACGTGCCGCGCTATCCGCATTGACCGCGATGACAATCGTTCCGGTTTCGGCTTTCGCGAGCGACTGGCCGACTAAGCAGGTCACGATCTATGTGACAACGGCAGCCGGCGGGAATACCGACCTGATGGCGCGTATGGCTGCCGAATACCTGTCGGCGAAGTTCGGCAAGACCTTCGTGGTCGAGAACCGGCCGAGCGCCGGAGGCGCGCAGGCCAGCGGTCAGGTCGTCAGTGCAGCGCCTGACGGCTATTCCATGTTGTTCACGCCGAGTTCCGCGGTTCTTCTGGCGCCGTTGGTCCAGAAGATGAGCTTCGACCCGGACAAGAGCCTGACGCCGGTGACCAACGTCGGCACGGGATCGCAGGTGATGGCGATCAAGCGCAGCCTGCCGGTCAACAATTTAGCCGAGTTCCTGGCCTATGCCAAAGCCAATCCGAAGAAGCTCAATTTCGCTGCCGCCGGCACCAACAACATCAGCCATCTCGCGCCGCTTCTGCTGTTCGCGCGCGCCGGCGCAGACGTAGTGATGGTGCCATCGCGCGGTGAACCGCAGGCGATCTCCGATCTGATGGCCGGCAACGTCGATTTCTATTTTGGCAATACTTCGGTTCTGCTGTCGCAGAAGGATCATCCTGCGATCAAGCTGCTGGCGGTCGGCACGGCGCAACGGATTCCGAGTGCGCCGGACATTCCGACCGCGTCCGAAACCCTGCCGGGCTTTGTGTTCGCATCGTGGAACGGCTTCCTGGTGCCAAACGGGACGCCCGAAGACATCGTTGAGAAGCTCAGGGGCGCGATCGCCGAGATGGTGAAGGCGCCGGCGATGTCGGCGCGTCTCATCAGTCTTGGCATTCTGCCTGGCGGCCAGACCAAGGAGCAGGTCGCGGCCGTGTTCCAGAGCGACCGCAAGAATTTTGCCGATGCGGTGAAAGCGGCGGGTATTCCGCCGCCCTGAGGAAAGACCTTACGCCGTCCGCTCCCACCGGGCATTCGGCATCGTCCGTCTTTCAGCGCTGCAGGGGACAATGTTTCCCCTTGCTCGCATAGCCGATGAGAGCCAGTTTTACCCGTAGAATAAATTTGTGCCAACGCAGTGTGCGTGGCGAGGAACTCCATGCGACCTCAGATTGAGCAGCACGTTATTGTTGTCGGGGCTGGCCCGGTCGGTCTTGTGACCGCCAATCTTCTGGCCGACGAGGGCGTCCGGGTAACTCTGGTTGAGACATGCGCCGAACTGCCACGCGACTTGCGGGCGTCGACCTTTCATCCGCCCACGCTCGATATGCTGGAACCTTTTGGTGTCGTCGGCTCAATGATCGAGCAGGGGCTGATTTGTCCGACCTGGCAATTTCGCGATCGGAACGAAGGGGTGATCGCAACCTTCGAGTTGGCGCGATTGTCGCCGGACACTAAACATCCGTACCGCCTGCAATGCGAGCAGTGGCGTCTTGGCGAATTGCTCTACGCGCGTCTGGCGAACAATCTACTTGTAACTGTTCGGCTTGGCACCACGGCCGTCGCTGTGCGACACAGCGCAGACGGCGTGGAGCTTGACGTAACGCTGCCGGATGGCAGCGGCGAGACCATCCAGGGAATGTTCTTGATCGGCGCCGACGGGATCGGCAGCGTTGTGCGCCACGCGATCGGCGCCGCATTCGATGGGATCACCATTCCCGAACTCTTCCTGACGATGTCCACAACCTATGATTTCCGGGAGACGATGCCCGATCTTTCCAACATCTCTTATCTGTCAGATCCGCGGGAGTGGTACGTCCTGATCCGGACCGCGCGCGTCTGGCGCGCGCTGTTTCCGGTCGACGCGTCTCTCGACGACAAAGATGTCACGTCACCGGCACGCGGCGAGCGGCTTTTGCAGGGGGCGGTTCCGCGAAGCCAGACTTACGAAGTGACGCACCGCACCGCCTATCGGGTGCACGAGCGGGTAGCCTCGACCTATGTGAAAGGCCGCATGGTGATCGCGGGTGATGCTGCCCATGTGAACAATCCTCTCGGTGGGATGGGCCTCAACGGCGGCATTCACGACGCCTTTAATTTGTGCGGCAAACTCATCGAGGTCGTTCGCGGCGCGCCGCTCGATACACTGGAGCGTTACAGCCGGCAGCGGCGCAAGGTTGCGCTCGATGTCGTTCAGCAGACCACGCTGCGCAACCGCTCGATCCTGAATACGCGGGAGCCTGGAGCGCGCGAAGCTTACTATGACGAACTGCGTGGTATTGTGGCGGACCCAGAGAAGCATCGGGGTTACGTGATGCGCACTTCGATGATCCAGTCGCTGCGCGACGTAGACAAGGTTAAGTAGGTCACGCCTCGAACGCCGGAACCAAGCCTCCGTTCGTCGCGGATGCCGGACGCCGCTAATGGCCGTGTCAGGCCGACGTCTCAGTACAGACGTCTCAGAATTCCGACAGTAGCCGGCCAAAGCCTTCCATGCGGTCCTTAATACCGTTGGTACGCAAAGCGTGCCAATAGGTGGCGGTGTTGATCGCGATGATCGGCTTGCCGAGCCACATCTCGGCTGCGGCTGCGAGCCGCACCATCGATAGATTGGTGCCGACCTGGACGATGGCGTCCACATCGTCGCCGTCGAGATTGATCAGTTCTGCGCGCAAAATTTCTGTGGTTTGCTCGGCTATCTGGATCCATGACCTGCATTGCAGGCATTTGTCCCGCACCACAGTGAACCCCTTGTCGCCGAAATAGCGCGCGACCTCAGTGTTCATGGATGGCCAATAGGGAGACAAGATCGCGATTCGCTTGACGCCACCATAGGCTCGCATAGCTGCCGTGCAGGCATCGCTGCCGATACTGATCTTGATACCAGCCGTCTGCTCCACCTCGCGGGTAAAGCGATCCGCGCCCTTCTCGCCGTCGAAAAATGTAACGGCCGACATGCCCAGAACAAGATAGTCGGGCTGACAAGTCATGACGCTTCGCACTGCATCCAGCGTGTTCGAGGCGATGAGTTCCGCGCCGGCGCGGAAGCTCTCGTTGCTGACGGCGTCGGCGTTCGGCGTCAAAATACGGCTGTAATGGTTGGTGATGCCAAGCGGCTTCATGGCATCGAAGTCCGGTTGGACGATGGTGTTAGTCGATGGTCCGAGAACGCCGAACTTGCGGCGCCATCCAAGCGCATCAATCATGCTTCAACCTTCCCAACGCGTGGATGAGGCGGCGGCACCGGCTTTCTTGCAAAAAAACGCGTTTGCGGCCACATCGCTTGAAACCGGCAAGTATGCTGGCATAGATTTGCTGTCCGGACAAATCTTGCAGGGATGGGAATAGCACACATGGCCTCGCCAGCGTTGCGGCAAGAGATCGAGAACGGCGGCTTCATCACGGCACCAGGCGTTTTCGAGTTAATCTCCGCCCTCATTGCGGATCGCATGGGGTTCAAGGCTCTGTATGTGACCGGTTATGGCACGGTTGCGTCCGCGTTAGGCCTGCCGGACGCGGGCCTTGCCACCTATTCCCAGATGATCGAGCGCATCGGGCGCATCGCCGAAATGACCAAGACGCCGATCATCGCCGATGCCGACACGGGCTACGGCGGGCTGCTCAATGTCCGTCACACGGTGCGCGGATACGAGCAGGCGGGTGTCACCGCGATCCAGATCGAGGATCAGGAGTTTCCCAAAAAGTGCGGCCACACGCCGGATCGGCGCGTTATTCCGATTGCCGACATGGTGCGAAAAATCAAGGTGGCGTCCGACAGCCGTTCGAGTTCGGACTTTCTCGTCATCGCGCGCACCGATGCGCGAACGGGGAAGGGGCTGGATGAGGCGATCCGGCGCGGCGTTGCCTATGCAGAGGCCGGCGCCGACATCATCTTCGTGGAGTCGCCCGAAAGCGAAAATGAGATGGCCGAGATAGGTCGCCAGATCGGGAAGCCCTTGCTGGCTAATATGGTCAACGGCGGCCGCACACCCATGCTGCCGGGCGATCGGCTCCAGGCGCTGGGCTTTTCGATTGCGATCTATCCCGCAGTGGGATTTCTGGCGGCCGGCGAGGCGCTGCGTCAAGTGTATACCGACTTGCAGAAGAACGGGGCGACCACGGGGGTCGTGCCGATGTATTCGTTCTCTGAATTCAACAAGCTGATCGGGTTCGAAGACGTGTGGGAATTTGAGCGCCGCTACGCAGAATAGGACTAGGCATTCAGATGCACCCGCGGGCGTGGCGTCTGATGGCAAAGGTTGTGTGACATGATGGTGGACGTGCCCCGCTACGCCCAGATATTCAACACGTTGACCAAGCGCATGCAGGCGGGCCAGTATGCCGTCGACATGTGGCTGCCGACCGAAAGCGAACTGTGCGACGAGTTCAAAGCCAGCCGCTTCACCGTCCGGGAAGCGCTGCGCCGTCTGGTCGAGCAAGGAATGGTGCAGCGGCGGCAGGGTGCTGGCAGCGTGGTCGTCTCGACGATGCCACTGGCGCGCTACGTCCACTCGCTATCGTCGTTAAGCGATCTCTTTCAGTTCGCGCTCGATACGCACTACGACATGCTGTCGACTGGCCAGGTTATGCTCGACGCGCGGCTTGCCGAAGACGTCGGGGTTTCTGCCGGCGAGCGCTGGCATCTGGTTGAGGGCCTGCGGAGCCACGAGAAGGGCGGCAAGGCCATATGCTACGTGCATTCCTATATTGCCCCACGCGCCACGCCTTACGTCCGCGATCTCAAGCGCTGCGTCGGCCCATTCTATGCGTATCTCGCCAATCAGACCGGCGAGGACATTCTCGAGGTCCGGCAGGATATCTTCGGTGCCGCGATGAATTCGAAGATCGCCAGCCATCTCAAATGCAACGCTGACACGAGTGCCACATGCGCGTTCCGGCGTTACATCACGTTGAAAGGGACCTTGATCGCAAGCTACAACTGGCACGTGGCCGAGCAATTTCACTATCGCATGAAGATGTCGCGCGCGATTTGAAGATGTACGGGGCATGGCGTGCGGCATGAAAGTTTCTGCGCCATATTTGAGTGTATTGCGAACGATGAGCGTCGATACGAGGGGTCAGTGTTGGGTTTGTGACGGCAGAGGATAGATCAGATGAAAAGGCGTGATTTTCTCCGGTTGGCCGGCGTTTCTGCAATGTCGCTGCCGACGACAGCGCTGGCTCAGTTCAACGCGTCGCGCCCGATCACGATGATCGTGCCATTTCCTGCCGGCGGTGGCGCCGACATCCTGGTTCGGATGCTGACGAAGTACATGAGCGAGAATCTCTCGCACCCGATCATCGTTCAGAACCAGCCTGGTGCAGGCGGCGGGCTGGCATTCGGTCAGGTGGCTCGTGCGGCGCCTGACGGGCACACGCTCGGTTGGGTCTCGACAGGCTTTCCCGTCATGGCCGCAACGCTAAATAATCTCAGCTTCAAGCCGGAGAGCGATTTCGCTCACATCTGCAATGTGTCCGAGAACCCGTTCGTTCTGGTCGTCAATCCTCAGCTTCCGGTGACGAGCGTGAAGGAACTGGTCGATCTTGCGAAGGCCCGCCCCAACACGTTGAACTTCGCGCATAACGGCGCCGCGACTCTCACCAACCTCGTGATCGAGCTTCTCAAAATTCAGGCAGGCATTGAGGTGGCCCAAGTCGCTTATCGAGGCGATAATTTTTCCGTCACTGACGTAATTGCAGGCCATGTGCAGGCGATGTTTTCGAACAGCCCGGTTGCCTTGCCGCACGTGACAGCAGGACGGCTGCGCGCGCTTGCGGTGACCTCGCCGAAGCGTTCGTCGGCCGCGCCTGACCTGCCGACGATGGCGGAGGCGGGGTACCCGGAATTCAAGGCGGTGGTCTGGCAGGGTTTCAGCGCGCCGGCCGGCACGCCGCGCGCGGTCGTCGATCGCCTCAATGCCTCTGCGCGTGAAGCGCTGCAGGCACCGGAGGTGGTAACGCGCTTTCAGGAGCTTGGAGCGGAACGTGTCGGGTCGACTCCGGAGGAGCTTGCGCAACTCGTGGCTCGCGAGATCGATGTGTGGAGCGATGTCGTCCGGCGTTCCGGCGTAAAGGCGAACTAGGGAATCGCCTAGCGCACCTTGGTAGGCATGATCATGTTGATGATCGCGCTTTTGCTCGAGGCCAATGATTTGATCGCCTGGTCGAGCGCAGTCTTCAACTCTGCTGGAGTTTCGGCGCGGGCGGCGTAGCCATCGACCATGGCGACCGCCTGCTCGTACTTCACACCCTTGAGCTCGACGCCATAGTAGTCCTTGACCGAAATCGCAGTGCCCGTCGGATAGAACTTGTCGTGGTAGTACTGCATGGCGGCGTATTTGGCGTTGTTGAACACCAAAATCAGCAGCGGCAGCTTGTGTTCATCGGCGAATGCGAGGGCCGGGATCACGGGGTTGTAGAGGAAGGTGCCGTCGCCAATGGTCACGACGACCGGCCGCTTCGGCATGGCGAGCTTGATACCGAGCGCGTAGCCGAGGCCTTGTCCGAGCCCGTTCGGCGCACGATAAAAGCCAAATGGTTCGTCCCACCTCATGTGCTCGCGCACGAGCCGCGCATGCACGATTGTCTCGTCAACGTACACAGCGTCAGGCAACGCTTCACGAAGAATTTTCGCAACAAACGGAACTGTAATGGTCGATTCGGTTCCAGCCTTCTGCTCCGTGGCCTCCAGCCGCTGCTGAAGCTTGTCGTGCTCCGCCTTCCAGCGGGCACGGCGCGCGGAGATCGCGGTGGCGTCGAGTGCCAGTTTGTGCAGTGCTTCGATCAGGAGGCGGAGTGTGGCCGCCGTGTTGCCCTCGAGATATTGCCCGGCATTGGTGACTTGATAGACCAGCGTATCCTTGAGTGGATTGCTCCCGACTGCAACAATGTTCGCATTTTTCGGCGCGTTGCTCGGCGGATACCACGGGGCTTCGTTCTCGATGAGAAGCGCGAAATCCATTTCTGCCAGATACGGATTGGTATCCAGCCCGAGGTAAAGCTCGTGCGATTTCGGGAAATTCGAAAGGCACGCACCAGGTGCATCGATCACAGGGATCGCAATAAGCTCGGCAAGCTCGACAAGCGCGTCGAAGGTGTCCTGGTCCGATCCTGCGCTCTCAACCAGGATGAACGGCGAACGAGCTTTTGCAAGTTCGTTCGCGGCCTTCGCGATGTCGTCGTCCGAGGGCCGCGACGTCGGCGGCGGTGCGATTGCCCGCATTGTTTCAGGTCTTGCCCATTCGGCTATCATCGATTCCATCGAAACGCACAAATAGGTCGGTCCGCATGGCGTGCGCTGGGCGAGCTCTCCCGCGCGCACCACGCCATGATAAAGCGTATCGACGGACGTGGACTGAAGCGCGACTTTGACGATGGGCTCGACCAGCCGCTGCGGTCCGCCGACGACGTTTAGGCTGCGATACCACTGCGGACCAGGGTCGAAATCGCCTTCGCCATAGCCGGAGGATTCTCCAGACATTACCAGCATGGGAGTTGCAAAGGTACGCGCGCCGTAGATCGCCATGCTGCCTTGCAGGAGGCCCGCTCCAGCGTGAAGCAGGACGGCCTGCATGCGTCCGGTGACCTGCGTGTATCCGGTGGCCATGGAGACCGCCAGAGTTTCGTGACCGCAGTCCAGATAGGTAGGGCCGGGCGTGCCGTCGGCTCTCTGTCGCGCCAGTGCCTCCCACAACGATGGCCACTCAGACCCAGGCGACGAAATGATGTACTCCACGCGGAGACTTCGCAGCGCCGCCAGGATCGCCTCACCGCCATCTTGCATATTTTTCAAGTCGGAATCTCCGGCAACTACGGGAGCGGAATCTCAGTCCACGGCGAAGGATTTCAACACGTCCGCGATCGTCGTGATTCGCGCCACGGGCCGCAAACCTTCGATGGCTGCGCGATGAACGTCATCCGAGAAGGCGGCGCATCCATCTTCGATTACCGTACAATCGAACTCACGTACATGAGCGTCGCGTACTGTGGACGCCACGCCGCCGTTGGTGACGATACCGGTGAAATAAGCGTGCTCTACGCCACACTTGCGCAGGACCCACTCGAGTCGGGACATATGAAACGCGGAATAGGCAACCTTCTCGACAGCGACATCAGCCGGCGCAAGTTCATCGACAAGTTGATGGCCCCATGAACCAGGGGCAAAGTCGCCCCTCTTCAGGAAAGGCCGCAGGGACCTCAGATGTGGGGAGATGATGGGCTCGCCGCCACGGCCGGGCACCAGCGTGAACAGGGTTGCGACCACTAGCATGCCGCGTTCGCGGGCCGCGCGAACGAGCGGCGCTAGCCTGTTCGGCAGCGCTGCAATGGCGGGGCTCGATTGCCTGGCGCGACCATAGGCGCCGTCGCGATGCAGAAAATCGTTCTGCAGGTCGCCGAGAATGAGCGCGCTTGAATTGAACTCCATCATGCCGGCTCCACAATCAGATTGCCGAGCTTGTCGATCCGTCCGGCAAGGCCCGGTTCGACCACGGTCGTTGCATCAGGCTGCTCCAGGACGGCCGGCCCGGCGATCCTTGCATCCACTGGCAGTTCGAGCCGCGCCCACACCGGAGTGTCGCGCCATCCGCCATCGAACCAGACAGGTCGCGATCCCAGCCGTGCTTTCTCAAGCGAAGCGGACGCGGATGGTGCAAACACCGCGAAGTCGAAAACCGGGCGGCGGCCGATCGCCGCCACGCGCAGCGACACGATCCTCATGGCGAGGCCGGGGAGAAGGCGGCTGAACGATCCGAGATAAGCCGTCTCAAAAGCGGAGCGGACTGTGGCTTCGGAAACGCCGAGATTGTCGCCTTGATATGCGACAGGCAGTGGCACGGCAATCGTGTGGGTCTGCCCCAGATAATGCATGTCCAGCTCGTATTGCACGTCGATCCGCTCAATCGCGATGCCGGAGCCGGCGATCACGGCGCTGGCTTCGCGGCCGGCCGCCTGCATCCGCCGTTCGAGCGCTGCGGCGTCGACGCCGTCGAGCATGACATTCAATGTCTGCACCATATCGTGCCGCAGGTCGGCGAGCACACAGCCGAGCGCCGACGTGATGCCGGGAAACCGGGGCACAAGTGCGCATTTCAGCCCGATCTGGCGAATGAGCGCGCTGACGTGCAGCGCCCCGCCGCCGCCGAACGGCATCGCGACGAAACGCGCCGGATCGTGTCCGCGCTCGATGGAAACGAGCCGGATGGCGCCGGCCATGCGCGCGTCGGCTACTTGTACGATCGCCGCCGCTGCTGCGGTGGCGTCAAGGCCAAGCGGTTCGCCGACGTGCGTCACGATGGCCCGCTTGGCCGCTTCGACATCGAGCGATTTCAGCTCGCCGCCGAACGGGCGCGTCGCGTTGATACGGCCAAGCGCCACCTGGGCGTCCGTCAGCGTCGGTCTTGTGTTGCCCTGGCCATAGCACGCCGGCCCCGGCACCGAGCCTGCGCTTTCCGGGCCAACTTGAAGCAGACCGCCGCGATCGACCGAGGCGATGGACCCGCCGCCCGCGCCGATGGTGGTGATCTCGATCATCGGCGTGCGGATAACCAGTCCGAAGTCGATGGTGGTCTGCGCCGCGAGCGAAACCCGGCCGCCCGCGATCACCGAGACGTCGAACGACGTTCCGCCAAGATCGCAGGTGATGAGATTGTCGAAGCCGGACGCTTTGGCAATGGCCGCTCCTGCGACCACGCCGGCCGCAGGGCCCGACAGCGCCGTGCGCGCCGGAAGCTTCCGCGCGGTCGCCGTCGACATGATCCCGCCGTTTGACTGGACAATGTGGAGCTGCCCGGAAAATTTCTGCTCCGTCAGCGCTGTTTCGAGCTTGCCGATGTAGGACGCCACGACCGGCTGCAGATAGGCGTTGATCGCCGCGGTCGAGGATCGCTCGAATTCGCGGATTTCGGACAACACCTCGTGCGAGGCGATGATGAATTCGTTGGGCCACACCTCGCGCACCGCAACGAGCGCGCGGCGCTCGTTGTTGGCGTTGGCGTAGGCGTTGATGAACGTAATGGCGATGCTCTCGGCGCCCTGATCCAACAGATGTTTTGCGGCAGCACGGACCTCTTGGGGGTCTAGCGGCGTTCGGATGAAACCGTCGGCCAGCGTCCGTTCGTCGACCTCGACGCGCATGTCGCGGTCTGCAATGGGGGTAAAGTCGCCCCACAATCCCCAGGTGCGGCGGCGGTCGCGCCGGCGCATTTCCAATACGTCGCGAAAACCGCGTGTGGTGATCACGCCGATCTTCGGGCCTCGACGTTCGAGCAAGGTGTTGGTGCCGACGGTGGTGCCGTGCACGATCGAATGGATCGCGGCGGCGCCGCCAAGCGCTTTCAATCCGTTCAGGAAACCTTGTGATTCATCGCCGCGCCGTGACGGCACTTTTGCCGTTTGAAACCGGCCGTTCGCCGGGTCGAGCAGGAACAGGTCGGTGAAGGTGCCGCCGACATCGACTCCGACGATGACATCGCGGCTGCTCATGCCGGCGTTCCTGCGCGCGCCTTCGCGGTGGCGTCGGCATCGAGCGAGCCGTCTTCGCGCAGCACGACCTTGTAGTCGCGGCGGGCAGCATCCCGCGAAATATAGCCGAGTTGCACGTCGCGAACGACGCGGCTGGGCTCTCGCGTCGCCGGATCGCCGAAGCCGCCACCGCCCGGTGTCTCCAGCCGCACCTTCTGGCCATGCCGGATCCTGATGTCCGTGACCTTTGAGATGAGCGGCGGCGTCTCCTCGCCCTGATCGGTCTCATAGATGAAGCGGTTGAGCGCGGCCGGCCCGCCGCCGTTGACGCCGAACGGCGGAAATTTTCCGCGCTCTCCGATCAGGAACACGTCGGCGCCGTCTTCGGCCAGCGCCTCGATCTCGTAGATCGCGCCGAGCCCGCCGCGATTGTGGCCCGGTCCGCCGGAGTCCGGCCGCAGCGCCCATTGCGTGAACATGACCGGATAGAGCGACTCCAGAATCTCCACCGGCGGGATAGTCGCGGTTGAGATCGGGTTGTTGCTATGATTGAGTCCGTCGCTCTCCGGATTGCCGCCGAGGCCGCCGCCGAAGAAGCAGAACATGATCCAGCGGCGCCGGTGCTCGCGCCAGCCGGCCAGCGAGAGGGCGTTGATGGTCGCGAACGGACTGCCCTGCGAGCGTTCGGGCGCGACCTTGGCGAAGGCGCCGAAGATGACGTCGATGACGCGGAGGATGGTCTCGGTGTAGCCGGCCACCGGCCGGGGCGCCGAGACGGCGAGTAGCGTCGTGTCGGGAATGTCGAATTTGATCGGTGCGAGACATCCAGCGTTGGCCGGCACGTCAATAAAAATATGCTTGAGCGCAACATAGCAGCAGGCGATGGCGGTCGAACGCGCGATGTTGAGCGGGCCGTCGCAGGGTGGGGCGGAGCGGGAGAAGTCCAGCCGCATCGTTTCGCCCGCAATGGTGAGGTCGAGCGCGATGCGGAGCGGCACATCGGTGATGCCGTCGTTGTCGAGAAAATCGTCGCAGGTGTAGGTGCCATCCGGCAGGGCCGCGATGTTGGCACGCATCAGCGCTTCGGCGCGCGACGACAACGCCGCGAGCGCGGCTGTGATGGTGTCGTCACCATATTCATCAAGTAGAGTGTGCAGGCGGCGCTCGCCCAGGTCGAGCGCATTGATCTGGCCGTTGAGGTCGCCCCAGTTCGATTGCGGCACGCGCGAGTTGGCGGCGAGGATATCGACGATGTCCTGTTGGATGGAGCCCGCGCGAATGAGCTTCACGGGCGGAATGCGCACTCCCTCCTGAAAGCTCTCTGTCGCCTTCGGGTTGTAGTTGCCTGGTACGTTGCCGCCGATGTCGAGCCAGTGCCCGACCGACGCAATCCATGCAAAGACGCGCCCTTTGCGCATCAGAGGTCGAATCAGGCGGAAATCATTGAGGTGGGTGCCGCCGTCGTAGGGATCGTTGAAGATATAAGTGTCGCCCGTTTCAAGGTGGCCGTCGTTCGCGACCTTGTCGATCACGGCCTTGACCGCAAAAGCCATGGCGCCGACGAAGATCGGCAGGCCGGATGTGCCTTGCACCAGGGTGGCGCCGGTCTCGGCGTGATAGAGCCCGTGGCAGGCGTCGTGCGCCTCGGCGATGATCGGATTGAACGCGGAGCGATAGAGCGTGGCGTCCATCTCGTCGGCGATCTGGACGAGGCGGCCGTTGAGCACTGCAAGTGTGACCGGATCGAGCGTCACCGGCGCGTCCCTGCTTTCGTGTTGGCCGGCCGCGCCGGCGTCTCATATCGCTGGCCGAGCGCGATCATGTCGGGCGTGCCCACCAGTTCATTGATGCCGGTGAAATCGAGCATGCGGTTGCGGTACGGCTCGTTGGAGCCGTGGGCCGCGAGCGAGGTGTAGAACTCGCTTGCCATGTAGCCGAGCGCCCGCACAATTGCGCCGGGAAAAATCACCAGCGCGAAGCCGATCGCCTCAAGTTCGGCAGCAGGAAACGTCGGGGTTTTGCCACCCTCGACCATGTTCGCCATCAACGGTAAGCTGCTGCCCAGGGTCGAGACGATACGTGCCAGATCGTCGCGCGCCCGCGGCGCTTCGACGAACAGCACATCCGCGCCGGCATCGCGATACATCGCGGTGCGCTCGATGGCGCGCTCGAAGCCTTCGACCGCGACTGCGTCGGTTCGCGCCACAATGAGCGTCTCGCGCGAGTGCCTTGCATCGAGCGCAGCGCGGATTTTTCCGCACATTTCGTCCGCCGGGATCAGCGTCTTACCGTCGAGGTGGCCGCAGCGCTTGGGAAAATCCTGATCTTCAAGCTGAATGGCGCTGGCGCCGGCCCGCTCGAACTCGCGAACCGTGCGAACGACATTGAGTGCATTGCCATAGCCGGTGTCGCCATCGACAATCAGATGGGCATCGACACGGTCGCGGATCAGCGCCAGCGTATCTGTAATCTCAGTCATAGTGACAAGGCCGATGTCTGGCCGACCAAGCTTGGTGTAGGCAATCGCCGCGCCGGAAACATAAAGCGTCGTGAACCCTGCCCGGGAGGCGATCAGCGCGGTGAACGGGTCATAGACGCCCGGCGCGACCACGATGGGCTTCCGGTTCAGGCGGGAGCGTAAAGTTTCCGCTTCAGTCATGATCACATCCCGAGGAAAGTGCGCTTGAGGTCGGGGTTATTCCGGATGTCTTCTGCGCTTCCCTGTAGCACGAACACGCCATTGTCGAGGATATAGGCACGTTGCACCAACTCCAGGCTTTGCACCACGTTTTGCTCGACCAGGAGGACGGCGATCCCATCTGCGTTGATGGATTTAATCAATGCGAACAACTCTTCCACGAGCAGTGGCGACAGTCCGAGCGACGGCTCGTCAAGGATCAGGAGCCTGGGTTCCGCCATCAGGCCGCGTCCGATGGCGAGCATCTGTTGTTCGCCGCCGGACAGGCTGCCGGCGAGTTGGCTGTGCCGCTCGGCCAGCCTTGGAAAAATAAAGAACACGCGTTCTCGGTTGGCCGGCCGCCGCGCGCGGGCGCGACGATAGGCGCCGAGGTCTAGGTTCTCCCGCACTGTTAGGTTGGGGAAGATGCGTCGTCCTTCCGGCACATGAATCAGGCCGCGTGCGACGATCTTTGCGGGAGTGTCGCTTGTGATCGATGCGCCTTGAAATTGGATGGTGCCGTGCGAGGCGCGCAAGACGCCGGAGATGGTCCGGTTCAGCGTCGATTTTCCAGTGCCATTCGAGCCGAGCACCGCAACGATTTCTGCATCGCCGACGGTGAGATCGACGCCGCGCAGGATTTCGGTTGGACCGTAACCGGTGCGAAGCCCTTTGATCGCAAGAAGATCAGGCATGGATGCTCCCCGCCGTCATCCGTTTGGCGGCTCCCTTGCCAAGATAAGCCTCCACCACGCGTGGATCGCTGGCAATCGCATGCGGCGAACCTTCCGCAATGATGCGGCCCTCCGATAGGACAAATACGTTCTCCGCGAGGCTCATTACTGCCTGCATGACATGCTCGATCATGACGATGGTGACGCCGCGGTCGGCGATCATGCGGATCACCGGCACCATGTCGCGGATCTCGGACGGATTTAGGCCGGCAAGAACTTCGTCAAGCAGCAAAAGTCGCGGCTCGATTGCCAGCGCGCGGGCGAGCTCAAGCCGTTTGCGGCCGGCGACGGTCAAGCTCGCAGCTGGCCGGTCTAGATACCGGGAGAGGTTCACCGTGTGTGCGATGTCGCCCGCTGCGGACAACGCATCCGTGCGCTTGGGTCTCGACAGATGCGTGCCGACGGCGATGTTTTCCCGCACCGTCAGTCCCGCGAACGGCTGCACGAGCTGGAAGGTACGGGCGATACCGCGCCGCGCCAGCCGGTCAGGCGGCGATCCGACGATGTCTTCGCCAGCATATATAATGCGGCCTTCGCATGGCGGCATGAAACCGGAGATGATCGAGAACAGCGTGGTTTTGCCGGCGCCATTTGGGCCGATCAGAGCAGTGATGCACCCAGTCAAGGCGACGAATGACGCCTTGTCCACGGCGAGGAGGCCGCCAAAGCGCTTGGAGATGGCCTCGACGCGGAGCAGGGGGTCAGCCACGACCATTCTCCCCTGGCGGCGGCGTCCGATAAAACCGGCGGCGCATATCACTGACAATGCCTGCAATACCGCGCGGTGCAAATGCCACGACAACTATGAGGACGCCGCCATAGATCACGAGGTCGAGGCCCGGCGCGCCGCCGGTCATGAGCTTTGCTAGCTCGCCGAGCGTCTTGACCACGAGCGCGCCGAGCAACGGTCCGAACACCGTGCCGATGCCGCCGATAATGGGGGCTAGCAGCGCCTCGATGGATATCCATGGGCCGTAGGCGATGCCTGCGTCGATGAACAGGAAGTACTGCGCATAGAAACAGCCGCCCGCGGCGGCGATAGCAGCGGAGATCGTCATGGCGCCGAGCTTGACGCGCGTTGCATCAACGCCGAGCGCCCTGGCGGCATCTTCGTTCTCGCGAACGGCGACGAGATAGGCGCCGAAGCGACTGTCTTCGATCAGGCGCATGAGGATCATGGATATGCCGACCATGGCAAGAATGATCCAGTAGAACGGCACCCGGCTTTGGAACTGGAAGGCCTCCGGGCGTAGATCGAGCTTGATCAGCGTGCCGACGCCTGCGCCGGTTATGGGGGTGACGCTGGCAATAATGCGCAGAACTTCGGCGAAAGCGAGCGTGATGAGCGCGAAGTAGGAGCCCTTCAGTCCGGAGCGAAAGCTGACCGCACCGGTGAGGGCGCCCACAACCGCACCAGCGGCAATGCCGATGACAAATCCCATCCACGCGTTGACGCCGTATTGCATTTGCAAGACGGCGGTGACGTATGCGCCGGTGCCGAAGAACGCCGCGTGGCCGAACGAATATTGGCCACCATAGCCGCCGAGCAGGTTCCAGCCTTGGCCGACCAGCGCGATCAGCAACGCCATCACCAGAAAGTTGAGCACGACATTGGACGAGGTGATCAGCGGCACGGTGGCGAGAAGCGTCACAGTTGCAAGGATCGGCGCAACGCCTTTCACGTTCGTTCTCCAAGCAGTCCGCTTGGGCGAAACAACAGAACAAGGATGAACATCACGAAGATGCCGATCTGGCCCAGCGATTCGCCGAGATAGAGCCCGGACATGCTCTCCACCACCCCGACGAACAGACCGCCGATCAGCGCACCTGTCACCGAACCCATGCCGCCGAGGACGACAATGGTGAAAGCAATAAGGACAAAGGCATTTCCAGCGGTCGGATTGACGTAATAGGTCGGGAGCAACAGGCAGGCGGCGATCGCAAGGCATGCGGTACCCAGGCCGAACGTCACCGCATATATGTGTGCGACGTCGATGCCGGAGAGTTCGGCGCCGAGCTTTTCTTTGGCGACCGCCCGGATGGCCTTGCCGGTATCGGTCCATCGCATGATGAGCCACAGCGCGATCGCTACTGCGATGACGACGACAAAGGCGATGACTCGCGGAACTGCGAGGAACGCCGAGCCGACTTCGATCACATTGAAGGCGTATGGCAGATTGATCGTGCGTGTGTCGGCGCGGAACGCATAGAGCAACGCATTCTCGATGACGACAGCAAGGCCCAGCGTGACCAGCAGGATGTTGCGATCCTCGCCGTGGGCGGCTGGGCCGATGATGAAGCGCTGCAATCCGTATCCCAGCCCGAAGAATATTGGCGTCAACCCGATGGCGGCGATGTAGGGATCGAGACCGAGCCACTGATGGGCGAAGAACGCGGCAAACATCGCGGCGGTCAGCAGGGCGCCGTGGGCGAAATTGATGATGTGCAGGACGCCGTAGATCAGCGTCAGCCCGAGCGCGATGAGCGCATAGACAGCGCCCGTCATCAGCCCATTGAGCACCGCGGGAATCAGAATGACGGATGACAACATTTGCGGTGCTACGGCGAGGGCGGCGCTAAGTGCGCCGCCCTCTGGCCGGCGTCGTCAGACCGGCGGCATCGGGAACACCGGCTTTGCCGATGCGACCGCCGCGGGGAAGATCACTTGGATGTCGTTGCCGATGACCTGTGTGTTGACCGGCGCGGCGCCCTGATTTTGTCCGTTCACGAACTTGGTTGGACCGTAGGGCATCATGTGGCCGGTGAACGTAGAGTTCTCAAGTGCTGCGATGATCTTGGCGCGATCTGCGCTGGCAGCACGTTCGATCGCATCAGCCAGTAGGAGAATGCAGGAGTAATTCATGTACACCTCGTAGGTGTAGAACTCGCCCTTGTCTTCGATCTTTTTCTTCAGCGCCAGCGCCTTTGGATTCTTGGGGTCGAACCAGTGATTGCAGTCCATGATGTACTGGGCCGCTTCGGGGAACTCCTTCACGAACTTGTACGAGGACGCTGCTCCGCCGAGAACGGAATAGATGCCCTTCGGGCGGACCCTCTGCTGCTGCATTGTTCGCGCGAGCAGGACGTACTCGTTGTAGTAATTGGCAGGAATAACGAGATCCGGGTTCTGCGCCTTGATCTTCAGAACGACGTTGTTGAAATCGCGCGTCGGCGTGGGATGCGGAATGGTTTCAAGGACTTGAAAGCCGCGTTCGGGCAGTTGCGTGTTCAGGAGCTTGGCCAGGCCTGCTCCGAACGCCGAATCTTCGTGAACGATCATCACGGTCTTCGCCGCCTTGTTGGCCTGATCATTGATCGTGACCAAGTTATCCAGCGCGGTCTTCGCGATGACGCCAAACCCCGGTCCGAACCGGAATGTGTTCTTCAGGCCGCGGCTGACGATGCTGTCCACCACGCCGACATCGACGATATAGGGTAGGTCATAACGCGCAGCGGTCTGGCTGGCGGCGAGACAGATGCCGCTCGCGTAGCCACCGACGATTGCGGCGACTCCAGCGCCGTTCATCTTCTCCACCTCGGCGTTGCCGCCGTCGGGAGTCGATTGCGCGTCGCCCAGTACCGCTTCGATCTTGGCGCCACCCATCGACTTGATGCCGCCGGCCGCGTTGATCTCCTCAATCGCCAGTTGCGCGCCGATCCGGCCCTGCTGGCCCGAGTACGACAACGCGCCCGAGACCGGATGCAGCACGCCGACCTTTACGGCCGCGCCTTGCGCGCGCAACACGGCCGGTGCCTGTAGAACGCCGGCTGCTGCGGCGGCACCCAGCGCTGTGGACTGCAAAAACCGCCGGCGGCTCACGTTCAAGGACTGACGAGACATTGCTTCCCCCTCTGGTTCTGGGCCGATACTAACATTGGTCCGGACAGCCTTCTATATTATCCTTGTTCTCCCGCATCATACCGCGCCATTTTCAGGCATGAATCAGCCCCAAAACATCATCGATAAGCTCTGGGCGGCCCATGAAATCCTCCGGCGCGAGGACGGCCAGTCGCTGCTATGGGTCGACCGGCATTACGTCCATGAGGGCTCTTTTCATGCCTTCGGTCGCCTGGCGGAGCGGGGCGTGCCGGTTGCCGAGCCCAGCCTCACCTTCGGCGTCGCCGACCACTACGTGCCGACACGAGGCTCGCGCCGGGACATCGCCAATCCCGAGTTGGCGCGGATGGTGCGGCAGGTGGAGGAGAATACTGCCAGGCACGGCGTCAAGCTGTTCGGCCTGGATGATCCGCGGCAGGGCATCGTGCATGTCGTCGGTCCGGAGCAGGGGCTGACGCTGCCGGGCCTGCTGATTGTCTGCGGCGACAGCCACACCTCAACCCACGGTGCTCTCGGTGCTTACGCTTTTGGCATCGGCGCTTCCGAAGTGGCGCATGTGCTGATGACGCAGACAATCTGGCAAAAGAAGCCGCCGCGCATGCGGATCAGTGTCGATGGCCGCGCATCCCCTGGCGTTGCCGCGAAGGATATCGTGCTGTCCATCATCGCCCATATTGGCGCTGACGGCGCGACCCGCCACGCCATCGAGTTCGCCGGTTCGGCGATCCGCGCCTTGTCGATCGAAGGGCGGCTCACGCTTTGCAACATGTCGATCGAAGCCGGCGCGCGCTGCGGAATGGTTGCGCCGGACCAACTGACCTTTGGCTATCTCAAGGGTCGGCCTTACGCGCCGGAGGGCGCAGCGTTCGACAGGGCGGTCGAGGAATGGTCGTCGTTGAAAACAGACGCTGATTCCGAATTCGACCGAGAGGTCACGCTCGACGCAAACCGGATCGCGCCGATCGTCACCTGGGGCACCAGCCCGGAAGATGCTCTGCCGATCGATGGCAGCGTGCCAGATCCGGCGCGTGAGCCGGACGAGGCCCGCGCCAACTATCTGCGCGGTGCACTTGAATACATGGGCATCGCGCCCGGTAAGCGGCTGATCGACATTGCAGTCGATCGCGTGTTCATCGGCTCCTGCACAAATTCCCGTATTGAGGATCTGCGCGCTGCGGCGGCGGTGCTCTCGGGTCGCACCAGCAAGGTCCCGGGTTTGGTGTCTGCGGGCTCATCGCTTATCAAGATGCAGGCAGAGCAGGAGGGGCTCGACCGCATCTTCCTCGACGCCGGATTGGAATGGGGCGAGTCCGGTTGCTCGATGTGCGTCGGCATCAACGGCGATCTCGTCGCGCCGGGCGAGCGCTGTGCTTCGACGACCAACCGCAACTTCCGTGGCCGTCAGGGTCCCGGTGCGCGCACGCATCTGATGTCGCCGGCGATGGTGGCGGCCGCAGCCGTCGCGGGGCATTTGGCGGACGTGCGGCCGATGCTTGCCGGGCGAAAGGTCTAGCATGGACAAGTTCACCAGGCTGACCGGCAGGGCGTGCCCGATCAACCAGACCAATCTCAACACCGACCAGATCCTTCCGGCGCGCTATCTCAAATGGACGCGCGCCATGGGCATCGGGAAGGTGTTGTTTCAGGACCTTCGCTTCGACGCCGATGGCAACGAGCGACCCGAGTTTCCCATCAACAAGCCAGCATGGCGTAACGCCAGGATCGTCGTCGGGGCGCGAAACTTCGGGTGCGGCTCCTCGCGCGAAGCCGCGGTCTATGCTCTTTACGATTACGGCATTCGCTGCGTTATCGCTCCCTCTTATGGCGACATCTTCTCCGGCAACGCCATTCAGAACGGGCTGCTCACCGCGATTGTAACCGACGAAGAGGCGGCTGAGATCATGGAGGCTTTGCAGCGGACGCCGGAAATGCCGATCACCGTCGATCTCGAAGAGCAGACCATCCTGTGCGGCAACCGCACCTATAAATTCTCGATCGACCCGGTCCGCCGCATGCGGCTGCTCAAAGGCTGGGACGATATTGCGCTGACCGAGAACTATCGCGACCGCATTTCTGCGTTCAAGGCGAGCGACCGGAAGGCCCGGCCCTGGGCGATTCCGGAAGCAGAAACATGAAAAGGCCCAGTATTGTCATCGCGGGCGCTGGTCCCATCGGACTGACTGCGGCGCTGCTGCTCGGCAGCAAGGACATTCGCGTCACCGTCCTGGAAGCCGACGACAAGATTTCCGACGCGCTGCGCGCTTCGACTTGGCATCCGCCGACGCTCGATATGCTGGCGCCCTACGGCATTACCGATCGCATGCTGGCGGCTGGCCTGCCTTGTCCGAACTGGCAAATTCGCATGCATCCGTCGGGCGATCGTGCTGTGTTCGACCTTTCCGTTCTCGAGGGCGAAACCGATCATCCCTACCGGCTGCAATACGAGCAGTCGAAGTACGGTCATCTGGTTCTTGATGCGCTCGGCACGCTGTCGAGCGTGACGATTCATTTCTCGACCGCGGTGACCGGATTGCGACAGTCCGCCGACACGGTGACAGTGCAAGCCTCGTCGCAGGACGAGGAGCGGGAGTTTGCCGCCGACTATGTGATCGGCGCCGATGGCGCGCGCAGTGCGGTGCGCAAGGCGATCGGCGTGGAGCTTTCCGGCGACATCTATCCGGAGACGACAATTCTGGCGACAACGTTGTTTCCGTTTCACGAGCGGCTCGAAGGCCTGTCTAATGTTTCGTATTGCTGGAAGCCAACCGGCACTTTCAGCCTGTTGCGTTTGCCCGGCGTCTGGCGCGCAAGCCTTTACGCCCGCGAGGGCCAGAGCATCGAGCAGGCGCTGACCGACGAGGGCTTGCAAGATCTGCTGCACGACATCATCCCGGAGGCGGGCCTGATCGAGGTCCTGGAGAGCCGGCCCTACCGAATTCACAAGCGGCTCGCCTCTACCTATCGCCAGGGTCGCGTGTTCCTGGCTTGGGGTGTTCCTGGCTGGAGATGCCGCGCATCTCAACAGTCCGTCCGGCGGTATGGGGATGAATGGCGGCCTGCATGACGCCTTCAATCTCACGGAAAAATTGGTCTCGGTTTTGCAGAGTGGTGCGGACGAGCGGGTGCTCGATCGGTACGAGCGGCAGCGCCGCCCGATCGCCGAGGAGGAGATCATCCAGCAGGCACACCGCAACCGGACCCGGATGCAGGAGCGCGATCCGGAGCGGCGGCGCGAGATGCTGAAGGATTTGCAGCGAATGATCGACGATCCAGCGAAGCTAAAGGCCTATCTGATGAAATCCTCGATGATTGACGGGTTGAGGCGTGCCGCGGCAGTGGGATAGAGGGAAGACGAGCAATGATCGATATAGCTCTTGAATTGAAGCATGCGCGGCGAACGCTAGGGGCGCTGGCCATGCTCGCCATGATGGCGATGAGCTCTGCCCAGGCGCAGTCGGACTATCCGTCGCGGCCAGTCACGTTGCTGGTGCCGTTTGCCGCCGGCGGCAGTTCGGATGTCGTCATGCGGCTCGTCAGTGCGAAGGTTTCCGAAAGCATCAAGCAAACGATCATCATCGAAAATCGCCCCGGCGGTGGCGGCAATGTCGCGGCGCTGGCGCTCAAGAATGCCTCTCCGGACGGCTATACGCTGATGATGGGTCATACTGGGACCCATGCCATTAACGCTACGCTTTATCCCGACTTGAAATTCGATCCGATCAAGGATTTTCAGCCGATCACGGCGCTGATCTCGTTCAACAACATCCTGCTCGTACCCGAAGCGAGCCCGGCGAAAACGCCGGCCGAACTGGTGGCATTCGCGAAAAGCAGGCCGGACGGCCTGACCTACGGTTCGCAGGGCGTCGGCACCGGCGGGCATCTCCTGGGCGTGATCCTTGCCAAGCAGACCGGCATCAAGCTTGTTCATGTGCCGTACCGCGGCGTGGCGCCGGCGGTGACCGATATGGTCGCGGGCCGCGTCGATATGATGTTCTCGTCTTATCTCACCGCCTCCCCGCACATAAAAAGCGGCAAGCTTCGCATGCTGGGACTCGCCGGCGCGCAGAGACATCCGCTGATTGCCGAAGTGCCGACCATGACCGAGGCGGGATTCGCCGGTGTCGAGATGGAGCAATGGTTCGGCTTGTTCGCGCCGGCCGGAACGCCGGACCCGGTCGTACGGCGGCTCAACCGCGAGTTCGTCGCGGCGCTGCAAAGCGACGAAGTAAAAAAGACGCTGCTGCCGCAAGGCTCGATCATCATTCTTGGAACGCCTGAAGATCTGGCCGCCCGGATTGCGCGCGACGTCGTTGTGCTTGGCAAGGTCGTCAAGGATTCAGGCGCTACGCCGACTGAGTAACATGTCGCTCGAATACGCAGCACGCGGTCTGGTCGGCATGCTGACGCCACAGGCCAACACCACGGTGGAGCCAGAGTTCAACCTGCTCTGGCCGCCGCGCGTCGCCATGATCAATGCGCGGCTGATGAGCGACAAGCCGGAGATGGATGCGCGGCTGGTGGACTATTTCGCCAACTATGGCGGGGCGCTGCGTCAGTTCGCCAATGCTCCGCTGAAGGTCGCCGCAGCCGCCTGCACCGGTGCGTCTTATCTAGCGGGGCGCGAGCGCGAGGCGAGTCTGCTGGCAGAGCTTACTGCGCGCCACGGCTATGCCTTCATCACCGCGGCCACGGCCGTGGTCGATGCGCTGACGGTGTTGAGCGCGCGGCGCATCGGCCTAGTCTCGCCATACCCCGCTGGGCTCAACGAGGCGAGCGTCGCTTATTGGCGCAGCCACGGCTTCGATCCAGTCGAGATCGCCAACGTGTTCAACGCCGAAAGTGCTTTTCATCCGATCTATAGCCTAGAAGGATCGGCGGCGATGAAGGCGCTGCGCTCCCTTGAAGGAAAGCCACTCGACGCGATCGTTATGCTGGGAACCGGAATGCCGACGCTGGCGCCGATCGCGGAAACGATCGGATGGTCCGGCGCACCGGCGATGTCATGCAATTTGTGTCTCGCTTGGCGTGTGGTCGAGGCATTGGACGGACAAGTGCCCAGCGCCGCGACCTTGGAGCCTTGGCTCCGCGGTGAGGGCTGGGTCGGCCGCCTCAAGGCGCAGATGCAACTCTAGTCCGGCGTCGCGCCGGAGTGGCGCACGACCGGCGCCCAGCGATCGACATCCGCGCGCACGAAGGCCGCGAACTCGGCTGCGCTGTTGCCCACGGGCGACGCACCTTCGCTCTGAAGCCGTTCGCGCAGCTTGGCGCCGTGCAGCGCCTCGGCGATCGTCGCATTGAGCTTGTCAGCGACCGCGGCCGGAAGCCCGGCTGGGCCAAATACGCCGAACCAGGCTGTCGATTCAAAGCCTGCAACCACTTCGCCGATGGCCGGCAGATCCGGAAACGATGGCTGCCGTTGCGCGGTGGTGACGCCGTAGGCCCGCAGCTTTCCAGCACGAACCTGCGTCGTGCCGGTGACGAGGCTAATGAACATGAGATCGACCTGGCCGCCGAGCACGTCGGTCAGCGCTGGCGAGGTTCCCTTGTAAGGCACGTTCAGAATTTTCACGCCCGCCATCATCTTGAACTGGTCGCCCGCCAGATGCAGCGACGAGCCGATCCCGCCGATCGCGATGGTCAGCGATTCGGGTTTGGCCTTGGCCAGCGCGATGAGCGAGGGGAGATCGGGCGCGGCGATTTTTTGATTTCCGACTAGCAGACTCGGCACCGTTGCGATCATGCTGATGGGCGTGAAGTCCGTGATCGGATCAAACGGCAGCTTCGGATAGAGCGTGGCGTTGATGGTGTGGCTGGTGAAGCTAACCAGCAACGTGTAGCCATCGGGCGGCGCCTTAGCGACCGCGTCAGCCGCCAGATTGCCGCCGGCGCCCGGCCGGTTCTCAACCAGCACCGGCCGTCCCATCGCAACCGTCATTTCCTGCGCGATCGCCCGCGCCATCGTGTCTGTAGTACCACCCGGTGATGCGCCGACCATGAGCTTGATTGGCCGAGATGGATAGTTCATCTCCTGTGCGGTAGTGGTCGGCGTCAGCATGCCAACGACGGTTAGAACTCCGACAGCCGCCACAACCGCTCTGCAGTTTCTATTCATTAGGCAATAACACTGCATCGTCTGAATAGAATCAATTGCTGTTTATTGGCTGTCAGACGCCTTTCCGTCTCTCGAGCTATGGTCGAAAGTTGGTGACGGGGTAGATCAGGAAGGCGGCATATCGTGGGGGTAGTTGAAGCCTCCACTTCTCCACCGAAGGAGTAATATGCCGTGTCGAATTCTAACGTCGTCAAACTGGTTCAGCCAGGCACCTTCAGCG
>CAMAWG010000047.1 GCA_945861855.1 Rhodoplanes serenus | reverse complement strand
AGCTCGTCGATGGCGCCGGGCAGCTCGCGGCTCAGCCCGGAGAGCAGTTCGTTGCGCGACAGGCCGGTGTGCCGGGATAGCGCGTCGATGTCGTCGATGCCGACCGACCGCGCCAGGTCGCTTTCGGAAATGTCCCGGTTCGGGCCCTTGCCGACCCAGGATTGGGCGGCCTCGCCCTGGCCGGTCTGCTGAAACTGCTCGAGCAGGCCGCCAAGGCCGCCGCTCAGGATGCCTCGGGCCGCGCCGCCCGCGAGCAGCCCGCCCAATCCGCCCTTGAGCAGTTCGCCCAGTCCGCCGCCGCTCGACGCGCCGGCATCCACCGGGTTGTTGCCGGGCAGACGCTGGGGGGGGCCGCCCGGCGCCGGCAAATGCCCGCCGCCGAGGTGCTTGATCCCCTTGTAGGCGAGCAGCGCCAGGATCGCCATGGTGATCGGCGACATGCCGCTCTTGGCGTTGGGATCGGTCTGGCCGCGCGGGCCATTCTGCATTCCGTTGAGAACGTCGAGCAAACCCATGGGTAACTCCTGTGCGCCGGGCGACCGACATGAACGCACGAGGACTGTGATAGTTTCAAGACGGTGAGCGCCGTTGCGCCGCGGGCGGGCGATGTCTAGATGGTTGCGTCATGGGCCGAAGCGCGGTCATCGGGAGACGGACATGCTGTGGATTCTCGTCGTCGGCTTTGTGGCCGGCATCATCGCACGCCTGCTCTCGCCGGGCCCCAACAAGCCGACCGGCTTCATCCTGACCATCGCGCTCGGCGTCGCGGGGGCGTTCCTCGCCACCTTCGTCGGCCAAGCGATCGGCTGGTATCGGCTCGATCAAGGCGCGGGCTTCATCGCCGCGACCGTCGGCGCCTTCGCCGTGCTGTTCGTCTGGAACAGGCTTGTGGCGTCAGGGAGGATCGGCGATCCCGGCACCGGGCCGCGGGCGTAGGCGGCCTCACAACCGCAGCACCGGCCTTCCCTTCCCCGTCTCCTTCGGCACCTTAACCAGCGCCTCGCCGTCCAGCACGGTCTCGCCGCTGACCGCGCAGACACAGGACAGCCGCGCGCGCGATTTCTCGGGCATCAGCTCGGCGACCGTCACCGTGACCGTCACGGTGTCGCCGATCTTCACCGGCGCACGGAAATTCAAGGTCTGCGAAATGTAGATCGCGCCCGGCCCCGGCAGCCGCGTGCCGAGCACCGCCGAGATCAGGCTCGCGGTGTAGAGCCCATGCGCGATGCGCTTGCCGAACGAGGTCCGCGCCGCGAAATGCTCCGACAGGTGGATCGGGTTCCTGTCGCCGGTGAGCTGGGCGAAGCCGACCACGTCGGACGACGCCACGGTTTTCTCGAGCGTCTCGGTCATACCGACCGAGAGATCCTCGAAGAACAGCGTGCGCAGCGGCGGCAGGTTCGAAGGCGTGTCCATGCCGCGAGCCTAGCACGCCGGCCGCAGCCCTATTCGATTCCCGCGGCGCCCGCCTTCTTCACCAGGTCGCCCCAGGCGACGACCTCCTTACCGACGAATTTCGCAAGCTCCGCGGGCGGCGTCGGCGCGCCGGGGACGAGCCCCATGTCGAGAAGCTTCTTCTGCCCCTCGGCGCTGGCGATGTAGGCGACGATCTCCTTGTGCAGCCGGTCGACGACAGGCGCGGGCGTGCCGGCCGGCGCCATCAGCATCTGCCAGGGCGCGGAGTCGAAGCCCTTCAAGGTGTCGCCGAGCGGCGGGATTTCGGGCGCGGCGGGGATGCGCTTGCCGGTGGTGACGGCGAGCGCGCGCACCTTGCCGCCCTTGACCTGCGGCAGCGCCGGCGGCGCGTCGGCGAACAGCACCTGGATGTGGCCGGCGATCACGTCGTTCAGCGCCGGCACCGTGCCCTTGTAGGGCACATGCGTCATCTTCACGCCGGCGAGGCTGTTGAACATCTCGCCGTAGAGATGATGCGAGGCGCCGACGCCGCCCGATCCGTAGCTGAGCTTGCCCGGGTTGGCCTTGGCGTAGGCGACGAGCTCGGCGATGGTCTTCACCGGCAGGTCGTTGTTGACCACCAGGATGAACGGCAGGTGCGCCATGATCGCGATCGGCTGGAAATCCTTCACCGGGTCGTAGGCGATCTTCTTGTAGAGCGTGGGGTTGACGCCCATGGCCGAGCTTGTCGCCATGAGCAGCGTGTAGCCGTCGGGCGCGGCCTTGGCGACCGCGTTGACGCCGATCTGCTGGCCGGCGCCGGGGCGGTTTTCGACCACGAACGACTTGCCGAACCGCTGCTCCCAAGCCTGGGCCGCGATGCGGGCGAGGATATCGGTCGAGCCGGCCGGAACGAACGGCACGATGATGGAGACGGAGCGATTCGGATAATCCTGCGCCGGGGCGTGCGTCGCACCGGCGGTTAGAAGTGCAATGGCAAGGAACGGAACCAGCAGGCAGCGAGGAGTCATTTCCACCTCCCGATGATCGGCTTCCGGCGGGGAGCATGCGCCCGGGCGGAGGACGAAGGCAAGATGGGACGGCTGCGGCGCGGCAGCGCGGCATCGGGACGGGACAGCCCTTCCGCCGATGCAAGGCAGGTCCGCACCGGAGCGCCTTGCCCCCTCGCCGCCCGCCGGACAAATTCCGCGCCCCAAGAAATCTCCGGGAAGGAACCTGCAATCCATGGCACTGAGTGAAAAGCAACAAGCCGCTGTCTACGTCAAAGTCGCCGGCACCCTGATGGTGGCCCTGATCGTATTCGGCAGCCTCCACCTCGCCGGAGTGCTCCGCTGACCGCGGCGACACCGTCGATGCGTTCTCACGGGAGGGCCTCCGCCTTCTGCAAGTCAAAAAAATCCCCCGTAAATCGGGGGATTTTGCATGTTGCGGCGCCCTCACCCCAGTTTCACCCACAATCACCGCCGTGTCGCACTTGCGGCCGCGCTAGCCGTGACTTTTAATCAGGGGTCGTAGGTTCGATGGATCACATGAAAAACTCACTGCGTCGCTTTGCTGGCCTTGTGGCGTTTGGTCTGCTGTTGACAGTTACAACGCAGGCCTTCGCACAGGACTCAAATTCCAAAGCAGCCGAGCTTTGCACCCCTGACGCGATGAGGCTGTGCAGCGAGTTCGTTCCCGATGCGGAGCGCATCACCTCCTGCATGCAGGCAAAACGGCGTCAGCTCAGTCCTGAATGCCTGGCTGTGTTCAAGCCAAATCGGAAGCGTCGCGCTCGTGCGTCGGAATGACATGTTGGCCTCTTTCGACCTCCGGTGACCTGAATTGAATTTTGAAGTGGTCTGTTTTGATGTTCCAGAATTATTCGCTCCGCCAGTTGCGAGGCGAAGGATCGTCTCTTGGCAATACCGTTCGTCGTGAAGCCAAGGTTCGGAAGTCAGTTCCTGCCGCAATCGCGCCAGGATCGCTGTACGCCCATAGTCGAACATTCGAGAGCCAGACGCCGTCCGCGACAACAAGGCCGAGCGCCGCTTCGAGATCGACACCGGCGGCGGCATCGCGGTGGCCAATTACAATGTGGCTCCCGGAGTCATGATATTCACCCACACCGAGGTGCCGGCGGCGGTGGAAGGCCAAGGCATCGGCTCGCGGCTCATCCGCGGCGCGCTGGAAGCCGCCCGCGCGCAGGGGCTCCAGGTCGTGCCGCGCTGCTCGTTCGTCTCGGCCTATCTGGCCAGGCATCCCGAGTTCAACGAACTGGTGAGGTAGCGCGATGACCAAGGGACTTGCCGCTCAGTTTCGCGTCGATCCGGGCAAGCGCGCGCATCTGGGCCGCCGCGATCCGGCAGATCTCACGGCCTTTCCCGACCGCAAGGCGGCCGAGGAACAGTGCCAGAAAGACAGCGTCGCCATCGATCAACTGCAGGACCGTCTCTACGCCGAAGGCAGGCGCGCGCTGCTGGTGGTGCTGCAAGGCACCGACACCGCCGGCAAGGACGGCACCATCCACAGCGTCTTCAAGGAGGCGAGCCCCCTTGGCGTGACCGTCACCGCATTTCGACGGCCGAGCGAGGAGGAGCTGGCGCACGATTTTCTCTGGCGCGCGCATATCGCCGCGCCGCGCCGGGGCTTCATCGGCGTCTTCAACCGCTCGCATTACGAGGACGTGCTGGTCGGCCGGGTGCGCAAGCTCGCCCCGAAAGACGAGATCGAAAAGCGCTACGGCCAGATCAACGACTTCGAAAAGCTCCTCAGCGACACCGGCACCCGGGTCCTCAAGTTCATGCTGCATATTTCCAAGAAGGAGCAGCGCGAGCGCCTGCAGGCCCGGCTCGACGAACCGCACAGCCGCTGGAAGTTCAATCCGTCCGACCTGGAGGACCGCAAGCTCTGGGACAAGTTCCTGGCCGCCTACGAGCTGATGCTCGACAAATGCTCCACCGCATGGGCGCCGTGGCACGTCATCCCGGCCGATCGCAAATGGGCGCGCAACGCTGCCATCGCCGCGATCGTGCGCGAGACGCTGGAGGAAATGGACCCGCGGTATCCGAAGCCCGACTGGGACCCGAAAAGCTTCGTCATCAAATGAAAAATACCGCGGAGTAAGCCGCCGCACATGCGGAAGCGGACCGTCACCGTCAACGACCGGATGCAGAAGCGCTACCGCTACGCGCTGACCGCGCCGGCCGGGCGCGGCTTCGATCCGGAGTTCGCGCCGGACCTCACACCCGCGCAGATGCTCCGGCTCGGCGTGTTCTGCGGCAAGTACATGACCGATTGCCGGAAGGAATTTCCCGCAAGCTGGTTCAAGGGCGCCAAGCTCGCTCGGCGGGGCCGCGACTGCTCGCTGAACTTTTTCGGCGTGGACGCGAGCCAGCCGCTGTCGGTCTGGCGCGACAAGGGCTGGGTCCATCCGGACGACCCGCGCGGCTGGTTCCAGTGGTACTGCCGTTACTATCTGGGCCGCCGCATGCCGGACGAGGACCGCCGCCAGATCAGGCGCTGGAAGGCGATCCGCCGCCACGTCCGCCAGGTGCAGAAGAACTGCGAGCCCGGCGACCTGTTCTGCCGCCCGCGGCAGCGCCAGGCGCTGCTGCACTGGGCCTACGACAGCCGGAAACTCTGAAACAAAATCGCCGCGCGGGGGCCGCGCGGCGATTGTCAATCGTAACGACGGCCCGGCTCAGTTGCCGACGGCGTCCGTCACGCACTTCTTCATGTGGCTGGTCTTGGCAGCGCCCGCGAGCTTCTTGGCCGTGGAGTCGGCCTCGCACTTCGCCGTGGCGTCGGTCTCGCATTTCTTCATGTGGCTGGTCGCCGCAGCTCCAGCGAGCTTCTTGGCAGCGGTGTCTTCCTTGCACGTCGCCGCGAAAGCACCGGATGTCGCAAGCGACAGCGCCGCGGCCAGAATGATCATTCTCATGAGCGTCACCCCAAGTTTATGCCGTTGTAGCGGACGGCAATCGTCCGTCGCCGACATGACGATCATACGACGGTCTGTGGTGAAATTGCGGCAAATTCAACCAGCGGAGACGGAATCAACCGTCGCGTCGTGACTGAATATCCATTCACGCGGCAGCGGCGGCGGCGCGGGATTCTTGCGGTTGTTCTGGAATTGCTCGCGCGCCTGCAGCACGACGCGAGACGCGCGGGGCCGCCGCTCGGCTTCGTAAGCCTCAAGCCCCTGCAACGGGTTGCTGCGGTGCCGCGAAAGATGGCGCGCGAGCGCAAAGCCATCCTCGAGCGAGATGGCGGCCCCCTGCGCCAAGGTCGGCATCATCGGATGGGCGGCATCGCCGAGCAGGGTGACAGCGCCTTCCGTCCAGCGCGGCAGCGGATCGCGGTCGCGGATGCCCCATTTGTAGCAATCGGTGACCTGGCCCAGCATCTCCAGCAACGCCGGATTCCAGCCGCGATAGCCGGCGAGAAGCTCATGCACGCTGCTCGGCGCCACCCAGGATTCCTCGACCCACTCATCGGTGACGTGGCCGGCGAAGATGTTGTAGAGCGCACCGCCGCGGATCGGATAGCAGATCACATGGCCCTCCGGACCGATCCAGCCGACATATTCGTCGCGGCCGATGCCAACATGGGCCGGCACGCATTCGATCGGCACGATGCAGCGCCACGCCATCTGCTGGGTGAAACGGACCGGCTGCAGGCCGAACAGGCATTCGCGCACCGTGGAGTTGATGCCGTCCGCGCCGACGATCACGTCGGCTTCGACCTGCGAGCCGTCGGCGAACTGAGCCGCCGCGACGCCTCCGGCCGACGTCACGCCGGTGCAACGCGCGTCGAGCCGTACGGAGCCTTCCGGCAGGAGTTCGCACAGCAGACGATGCAGGTCGGCGCGATGCGCCATCAGATAGGGCGCGCCGAACTGCGCCGCGTAAGGGCCCTTCATCGGCTCGCGGTAGCGCAGACGGGCGTCATTCCAGGCGAGCGAGACGTAGTTCGCAGGCTCGCTCGCGAGCGGCAGCAGCTTCTGCTCGATGCCGAGCGCGCGCAGCACCTTGATCGCGTTCGGAGCGAGCTGGATGCCGGCGCCGACCTCGCCGAGCTGCGGCGCGCGCTCGTAGACGGCGACCTCGATCCCGTGCTGGCGCAGCGCGCATGCGGCCGCGAGCCCGCCAAGGCCCGCTCCGATGATCGCGACGCGGATGTTGCGTGCCACGGAATGCCTCCGGTGCGCGGGTGACTATTGGCCGCAAGACCTTCTTTACGGCAAAGGATGCCGTATAGTGCCGCGATGACAAAGTCACCCCGCAATATCGTTGCCGGCGTGCTGGCCGCGGCGCTCTGGCCGCTTCTCGCCCACGCCGACTTTCCCGACCGCACGGTGAAGATCGTGGTGCCGTTCGACGCCGGCGGCAGCATCGACACGGTGGCGCGGGCGCTGGCGCAGCGCCTCAACGACAAGTGGAACGTGCCGGTGATCGTGGAGAACCGGCCCGGCGCGGGCAACACCATCGGCGCCAACGCGGTCGCCAAGGCCGCGCCCGACGGCTACACGCTGCTCTACGCCAACACCAGCGTTTCGACCAATCCGAGCCTGTTCAAGACGCTGCCCTACGATACGCTGCGCGATCTCGCGCCGGTGACCTATCTCTCGCCATCGCCGAACATTCTGCTGGTGCAGAAGACTCTCGGCGTCAGCACCCTCAAGGACCTGCTGGCGCTGGCCAAGTCGCGGCAGGCCACGCCGCTGAGCTTTGCTTCGGTGGGCAAGGGCAGCGCGCATCACTTCTGCATGGAGCTTCTCAAGAGCGAAGCCGGGATACCGCTGTTGCATGTGCCCTATCGCGGCGTGGCGCCGGCGGTGCTGGCGGTGACCCGCGGCGAGGTCGATCTTTTCTGCGCCGACGTCACCGCCGCGCTGGGGCTGCTGCAAGGCGACAAGGTGACGGCGCTTGCCATTACCAGCCGCAAGCGCGCGCCAACCTTGCCGGATGTGGCGCCGTTCGCCGAACTCGGCCTGCCGAATTACGAGCAGACCGGCTATGTCGGCATCATGGTGACCGGCGGCACACCCGCCCCCATCATCGCCAAGCTCAACGCATCGATCAACGAGGTGTTACGCGAGCCCGAGTTTTCCAGGAGATTCACGGCGCTCGGCTACGACATGGTCGGCGGCACCGTCGAAGGCTTCGACAAGTTTCTGAAAGCAGACATCGAGTTTTACCGGCGGCTGACGCGGGCCGCCGGGCTCACGCCGGAGTAACCCGCGCGGGCGTCCGCCACTTGCGCATGCGCGCACGCACGAAGTCGAGCGCCGTAACGATCAGACCCGCGCCCAGCACCAGCCAGCCGGGGCGGATCATGGCGAGATCGTCGAAGTCCAGCGCGGTTTGCAGGACCCGCAGCGGCGACACGTTGAACACGATGCCGATGCCGACCGCCTCGGCGACGAACGTCAGCGCCGCGATGACAATGCTGAGCGCAAGCAGTATCCAGGCCGGCGGCTCATCGCGAGTTTTGCGTAATTTGAGCAGCAGCCGGTAGCCCAGCATCCAGCCGAACAGGCCGGCGACGAAGGTCGGCACCGAGACATCGGCCTTGGTCTGCTGGAAATAGTGGATTAGCGCGAGCAGGCCAATGGCGTAGATCAGGGTGTGCAGGCGCTGCCAGCGCCTGCCGCCGAGACGCCGCACCATGCCGTCGGTCGAGGTGACGGCCAGCGCCGCGAGGCCCAGGAGCGCGACGAAGCCGATGGTGAGATAGAGCCGCAGCACGATCTCGCTTGCGGCCTTCCAGAGATCGAACATCTGGTCGGCGACAAAGAGCAGGATGTGGCTCAAGGCATAGACGAAGGCGCCGACGCCGATCATGCGGCGCACATCGACGAGCCGACCGAACCGCGCGATCCGCCGCAGCGGCGTCACCGCAAGCGACAGCATCAGAAAGATCAGCGCCCAGTAGCCGGTGCGGTGGATGACGTTGTTGAGCGGGCGCGCGCCGATCGACTCGATGTTGAAGTTGAAATCATAGGTCGCAATGGCGAGCGGCACGAACAGGAAGGCCAGCACGGCGATGCGCAAGCCCGACAGCCGCCCGGAGGCGTCGCGCCAGACCTGCCAGGGCGCCTTCGGCCGGAGCACCGGCCGGGCGTTTGGCGCCGCGCTTTGAATTGCTGCGTCGGACATGGCAAGCCGGTAGCACGGGTGTCGAGTCCCCGCCAATAACGCTTTGGCTATGAACTCGGCCCATCCTGATGACGCCGCCGTGAACGGCAAGAAACCGCGTCCGACGTGGCTTCTCGGCCTCCCGCGCCGGTGCTAGCCTTGCCTGCAAACGGCAATTGCCCCGGGAGGATTCGATGCGTGCCCTTCGCCTGAGCATCCCGCTTGTCTTCGCACTCGTCCTGACGTTCATCTTGTCGCTGGCGCAGCCGGCCACGGCCCAGCCGGTCAAGATCCGCATCGGCTGGATCACCGCGCCGGCGTCGATGGTGCCGCTCCTGTTCCTCAAGCCAAGCATCGCCAAGCATTACGGCAAATCCTACACGTTCGATCCGATTCATTTCGGCTCCTCGACCCTGCAGATCACCGCGATCAGCCAGGGCGAGATCGACATCGCGGGGTTCGGCTATACGAGCTTCCCGCTGGCGATCCAGAACGGCGGGCTCAGCGATCTGCGCATCATTGCCGACGAAATCCAGGACGGCGCGCCGGGCCACTATTCGACGCCCTATTTCGTGCGCAAGGATTCCGGCATCAACAAGATCGAGGACATGAAGGGCAAGATCGCCGCGACCAACGGGCTCGGCAGCGGCGTCGACATCGCCATGCGCACCGCGCTGAAGCGGCGCGGGCTCGAGGTGACGCGCGACTACACCATGATCGAGGCGCCGTTCCCCGCCCACAAGGCAATCCTCAAGGAGAAGAAGGCCGATCTGGTCGTCGGCGTGCTGCCGTTCTCCTACGATCGGGAGCTCAACGATTTCGCCAAGCCGCTGTTCGACACGCGGTCGGGGCTCGGCACCATCGCGCTGTCGTTCTGGGCGGCGCGCAAGGGCTTCATCGACAAGAACCGCGCAGCCCTGGTCGATCTGCTGGAGGACTACGGTGCGGTGCTGCGCTGGTACTACGATCCGGCCAACCACAAGGAGGCGGTGGCGCTGACCGCAGGCTTCCTCAAGCGCCCGCCCGCGGCCTTCGAGCCATGGCTGTTCACCAAGCAGGACTTCTTCCGCGATCCCGACGGCAAGCCCGACCTCAAGGTGGTGCAGGAGAGCATCGACAAGGTGAAGGAACTGGGCTTCATCAAGGAGACGCTCGACGTTTCGAAATACGCTGACCTCTCCATGGCCGAGGAAGCAGCCAAGCGGCGGCGCTGACGGAACCCCGCATCGCCTGACGCGTTGTCTCCCTTTATCGTGGTCGCGGCGCAAAGGCCGGCGGCCTCTTGCCGCCTTTCTGTGCCCCAGGTGCCGTGGCCTGCAATTCGCAGGGAGGATCGGTCATGGCCCAAATCCACGTCATCGGCGGCGCGGGCGAACGCCTCGAAATTCCAGCCATTCGCAAAATCGGCATCGGCGACCTGGCCGACGCGCTGGCGAAGGGCTGGGACGATTTCTCGGCGATGCCGAGCCACGCCATATTCCTCTGTCTGATCTATCCGCTGGTCGGCCTGTTCCTCATCGGGCTGACATTTGGCTATAGCGTCCTTCCCCTGCTCTTTCCGCTTGCCGCCGGCTTCGCCCTGATCGGCCCGGTCGCGGCGGTCGGCCTCTATGAGTTGAGCCGCCGCCGCGAGAGCGGGCTCGACAGCCACTGGACGCACGCCTTTGACGTGCTGCGCTCGCCATCCTTCCCGGCGATCGCCGCACTCGGGCTGCTGCTGATGGGCATCTTCATCGCATGGCTCGGCAGCGCGCAGGCGATCTATCAGTCGCTGTTCGGCTATCTGCCGCCCGAGTCGTACAGCCAGTTCATCCGCGAGGTCTTCACGACCCCGGCTGGCCGGTCGCTCATCCTGTGGGGCAATCTGATCGGCTTCGGATTTGCCGTCTGGGCGCTGGTCATCAGCGTCGTGTCGTTCCCGCTGCTGGTCGACCGCGACGTTGGGGCGGCGGTGGCGATCAGCACCTCGGTGCGCGCGGTGATGGCGAACCCGTTCACGATGGCCGTCTGGGGCCTGATCGTCGCGACATTGCTGGTGGTCGGCTCGCTGCCGGCCTTCATGGGCCTGGCGGTGGTCATGCCGGTGCTCGGCCACGCGACCTGGCATCTCTATCGCAAGGTGGTGGCGCACTGACCCTTACAGACCGAGCTTGCCCGCAAGGTCCTCCAGGTTCGAGCCGAACACATCGACCGGCACGGCCGGTGCGGCCTCGCCCTTGCCGGGGCCGTGCTCGTCCGGCCGCGCGATGTGGCCGGTGCGCAACCCGCTCCTGGCAGCGGACGCGAGATCGCTGGAGTGCGCAGCCACCATCATGCAGTCGCCCGGCGGCAGATCGAGCGCCTCGCAGGCGGCGAGATAGACCCGGGGCTTCGGCTTGAAGTCGCCGGCGATCTCGGAGCCGAGGATTGCGTCCCAGGGAAAACCGTTGCGGCGGGCGAGATCGACCATCAGCGAGATGTTGCCATTCGACACCGGTGCGATCCGGCATTGCTTCTTCAATCGCGCGAGGCCCGGCGCGGAATCCGGCCAGGCGTCGAGCCGGTGCCAGGCGAGATTGAGATTGCGCATGGTGTCTTCGGGCAGGCCTGCGATCTTGAAGCCCGGCAAGATGCGCTCGAGATTGCGCCGGTGCAGCACGTCGAGCTTGCAGAACGGCAGACGGCCGCTGCGGATTTCGTCCATCGCCGGCTGATATTCGTCGCGCCAGGCGTCGGCGAAGGCGATCCAGTCGAGCGAATGACCGAGCGGCTTCAGGATCGCCTCGGCCTCCCGGGCGATGCTGGTGCGCCAATCGACCAGCGTGCCGAACACGTCGAAGAACAGCGCCTTGGGTGTCTGCATGGTGGCTCCCTCGCGCCCATGATGTCGTGGCCGCCGGGAATGTCGAGGGGCATTTCAGGCGCCGCGCCGCTTGATATATTTCGCCATCGAACTCGCGAACATGAGGGATGGCATGTCGTACCAAGGGATGCTTGCAGATACCGTGAAATTTCGCGGCGACAACGGCGACACCGGGGAGGCCTATTATGCATGGCCGACCGGCGCCGGGAAATTCCCCGGCGTGGTGCTGATCCACCACATGCCGGGCTGGGACGAATGGATCTGCGAGGCGACGCGTAAGCTCGCGCATCACGGCTTCGCCACCATAGCGCCGCACCTTTATTTCCGCGAGGGGCCGGGCAGCCCGGACGATATCGGCGCCCGCGTCCGCGCGGCTGGCGGCGTCACCGACGAGCAGGTGGTGGGCGACGCCCGGGGCGCAGCGGCTTACTTGCGGGCGCAGCCGCATGCCAACGGCAAGGTCGGCGTCATCGGCTACTGCTCCGGCGGACGCCACGCCTTCCTGATCGCCTGCAAGGCTCCGGCGGAGTTCGACGCGCTGGTCGATTGCTGGGGCGGCAACGTCATCGTCGACGATCCCAAGGCGCTCAACGCCAAGCGGCCGGTCGCGCCGATCGATCTCGCCGACGGCATCAAGTGCCCGATCCTCGGCATCTTCGGCAACGACGACGAGAATCCGAACAAGGATCAGGTCAACCGCACCGAGGCGGTGCTGAAGAAACTCGGCAAGAACTACACCTTCCACCGCTACGACGGCGCGGGCCATGCGTTCTTCAACGCATCCCGCGTCGCCTACCGGGCGGAACAGGCCGCCGACGGCTGGTCAAAAGTATTCGCCTTCTTCCACAAGCATCTCGGCTAAGGCCGACAGGAGATTTTTCATGTGCTCATACATCGTTGAGAAGGCCAGGCTCGTCGGCAGCGCCAAGGGGCCGAACGGCTGGATGCGGGTCGATACCGCGAACGTCTATTTCGATCATCCCTTTCATGCGCCGCTCGACCACGCGCTTGGCATCGACTTCATCTGCGAGGCCGACGGCGGGCGCGAGCGGGTGGCGGTGGAGCTTTCGCGGGAGTCGGCGCTGGCGCTGATCGAAACGATCAAGGCGGCGCTGGCGAGCGGCGACGTCGCCCACACGAAGGCGGTCGAGGCGCGCCCGACGCTGGTCGGTACGCAGACGGAGATGGCGAGCCTGTTCTAGGCCTTCCTGGATCGGGATGTGGCCTTACGGTGCCGGTCTGCTTGCCCCCGGCTTGTTGCGCAAGTCCCATGCGGTCGGGGCAGGATAAAGTTCGGACGTGTAGCCCATGAGCCAATAGGCAAGCAGGCCAAGGCACTCCCTCACCACCTCGTCGAAGCGATAGAGCCCGCCGATCACCGAGATCGAGGGCCACAAGTGATGTGGGGCGAACATCCGGCGGTCCACCGAATAGGACTCCACAGGGAATCCGGCCCGGCGAAATGCACCGACCGCACGCGGCATATGGATCGCCGAGGTCACCAGCAGCCAGCGCTCGCGTGGCGCCGGCTTCACAAGTGCTGTGGTGAAGACTGCATTTTCAAAGGTGTTGCGCGCCCGGTTCTCGACCAGGATGCGCTCCCGCGATATCCCTAACCGCTCCAGCAGCGGCACTGCATGATCGGCTTCCGAACCGGTGCCGGCGAACAGGCGGCCGTCGCCGCCGGTAAAGACCACGCGCGCATTGGGAAAACGCTCGGCAAGTTCGGCCGCCCCGCTCAGCCGCTCGCTCGGACCGATCAACACCGGACGCTGACGACGGCTGCTGCTGGTCGGGTCGATGGTGCCGCCGAGCACAATGATCCCGTCCGGATGCGGGCCGGGAAAGTCCCAAACCAGAGGGAACCGGTCCTCAAGTTCGTAGAGGACGATGTTGCCGATCGGCAGGAAGCCGATCAGCGCGCACAGGACAATGCTTGCGACCAGGAGCCGAAGCCCTGCGCGCGCCCACGGCGTGAGCAGCAGGATCGCGCCGGCAAAGGCCACGATGAACAGCAGATTGGAAGGCAGCGTGAAGAAACCGAAGACTCTTGAAAATTCGAAGAACATGGGCCGGCGCACCGCTGACCACACCGCTTCCGCCAGAATACAGAATGCCGCGATGAAAAACAGGCCGCAGCGAGATTCCTGTCTTTAGCGGCGCTCCGACGACGATCTTGCGTCGGTTTGCGCACGCGCCACCGGTTTTGGTGCAGGCTTCTTCTTGGCAACGACAGGCGGCGGCGGTGGCCGTTCCGGCATCAGCGCGACAACGACCGGGTTCGGAGCGAAGTGGAGCGGCGAAGTCGGTACCGGATTTTCTTCCGTCGGTGCTTTCGGAGCGGCTGCGGCACCTGCACGGACTGGGGCTCATAGCCCGGGAGCGTGAAACTCACCACGAAATCATCGGCCGAGACCCAGAGCGAGCAGGGAGCCCGGCACGATTGACCGTTCGAGAGCTGTGCGACGGCCCCCCACGGCTCGGATTCGAACGATACGATCTGCGTTATCTTGCCGACCGGCGCCGGTTTGGGTCCTGCGGTTTCCAGCCAGTTCGGCAGCGAGCAGGCGCCGAGGAAGAGGCTGCAGGCGGCGATGGCGGCGGCTCGCGCTGCAATATTGAACTTGAAGGGTTGCGACAGGCTGCGGGATACGCCCGCGCGCGCAGCCGATGCCGCGCCCTGCGGCACCCATTCGATACGCATACGCTACGCCCCCCTGGGCCACCGCCGGACAATCAGCGGTTGAACGGAAGGATACCCCGCGGCCGTTGGCGCATCAATAGGCAGGGACCTAGCCTGGGACCTGGCCCGCGTTGAAATCGCGCGGCTCGGTTACCGCCCGGGCGAACTCCTCTCCGGCCCGCAGCTCGTAGCCGACCGCGCGGATGAAGCCGCGCGCGGCATTCATCTCGACGGCGATCCGCGTGTAGGGATTGAGCACCGGCGGCGCGACCCAGGCAAAGCTGTCGCGCGCAAACGATCCCGGCCAATGCGCCAATCCTTCGCGCCGGGCACGGCTTTTCGCCGCCGCCTGCTCGAAGGTGCATGTGAACATCTGGCTGGCGCTGATGCGGCCTTCCCATTGCGGCGTGCTTTCCAGCCAGTCGTTGGCAGCGCCATGATCGTCGATGCGCGTCTTGAATCCGTCTTCCGTCCGCTCGATCACGCAGCGGTCGCCCGCACGGCAGCCGGCGAGCGTGTAGATCACCGGCCGGGCGATCGGCGTGGATTCGAGCATTTGCCTGGCGTCGTCGTAGCCGTGCGCCAGCTCAAACACGCGGCGCAGCAACTGATCGGGCGGAATGGCGCGCGAGTGACGCAGCGTTGCCCAGGCATTCGCGAGGAGATCGTAGAGACGCAACAGACGGCCATGGCTGCGCCGCCGCAGCGGCGCCTGGTTGATCGCGGCGGCGAAGCGGCCGGGCGCCAGCGCAGTGAGCGTGCCGACATAGCCGGGCCAAGTGACGTTGACGAAGTCGCCCGCGGGGCCGCGCATGCGGACGAGCTCGACGAACCGGCCGAGGCCGGGAAACGGCCAGTCCAGCGTGCGCGCGAGCCAGGGCGCGCCGCCGTCCTCCTCGCGCGCCAGCGCCGTGCAGGACCACTGGTAGGAGCCGTTGAGGAACCAGATGCCGGGGAATCCAAGCAGCGCCGCGATCGCGCGGACCTCCTCGACATAGGGCGATTGCGAGCGCACGAGCCAGCGCCGGGCGACGCCGTCGAGCAGCGGCACCAGCGGACGGGCGGCGGCGGGAAACCAGGCCACGCAGGTGTCGCGGAGGCCGCGCGCCCGATCGCTGCCCTCGCGGGCGTGACGCAGCGTTCCCCCGTCACGGACATCGACCACGGGGATGATTGTCAGGCGCGGCGTCACGGCGATTCCTTGCGGCCCCACTTGTCGCGTGAATGCGGCAAAGACTAGGCTTGGTCAACTGCGAAAAAACGGCAGTGGGAGCGGGACATGCTGAAGGGTGTTGCAGGCGCCGCGGGCGTCGTCGCCTCATTGATCGCGGCCACGCCCTGCCCGGCGCAGACCTACCCCAGCCGCCAGATCGAGCTTGTAGTGCCGTTCGTCGCCGGCGGCACCACGGACACGGTGGCGCGGCTGATCTCGCAACGCCTCTCCGACCGCTTCGGGCAACCGGCCATCGTCAACAACCGGCCCGGCGGCGGCAGCTCGATCGGCACCGCGCTGGCCGCCAAGGCCGCGCCCGACGGCCACACGCTGCTCGTCACCACGATCGCGTTCGCGATCAACGCCAGCCTGCAGAAGCAGCCCTATGACGCGGTGAAGGATTTTTCGCCGATCACCGAGATCGCCTCGATCCCGCTGATGCTCGTGGTGCACAACTCGCTGCCGGTAAAAACCGTCAAGGAGTTCATCGACTATTCCAAGGCGCAGCCGAGCGGCCTCGACTACGCCAGCTCCGGTCCTGGCACCTCGACGCATCTGGCGGCGGAAATGTTCAAGACCATGACCGGCGCCAAGCTCGTGCATGTGCCGTTCAAGGGCAACGCCGAGGTGCTCAACGCGCTGCTCGGCGGTCACGTCAAGGCGCATTTCGCGCTCACGGCCTCGACCCTGCAGCACGTCCGCAGCGGCGCCGTGCGCGTGCTGGCGGTGACGACGGAAAAGCGCCTGCCCGAGCTGCCCGACGTGCCGACCGTCGCCGAGCTTGGCTATCCCGCCTACGAGATCAGCTCATGGCAGGGCGTGTTCGCGCCAGCCGGCACGCCGAAGGACATCGTCGAAAAGCTCAACGGCGAAATCGTCGCCATGCTGAAGACGCCGGAGGTGCACGCGCGGATCGTCCGCGAGGGCGCGGTGCCGATCGGCAGTTCGCCCGGGCAATGGACCGAGCGGTTCCGAAACGAAGTGGACAAGTGGGCGAAGGTGGCCAAGAGCGCGGGGCTTTCACCCGCGAACTGAAGGACGGCACAGGCCCCACAGGACCGCGATCAGGACGACGTTGAGCGCGGCGAACGCCGTGAGCACGGCCATTGCCGCGTCCGCGCCACGCTGCTCGATCAGGAGCGCGCCGGCGGACGGCGCCAGCGCCTGCACGATCAGGCTCGGGAACGCGAACCGCCCCATCAGCGTGGCATAGCGCTCCGGCCCGAACAGCGCGAGGGGCAGCGTGCCGCGCGCGATCCACATGATGCCGTAGCCGCCGCCGTAGATCAGGATGGTGAGCGCCAACAGCGGGAAGCTGCCCAGCAGCAGGGCGAGCCCGACCAGCATCAGCCCGCAGGACACCGCCATGGTCCAGATCGGATGGTAGCGCGTGCCGAACAGCCGCTCGACGAAGCGCGCGCCCACCTGAGCTGGCCCGAACAGCGTGCCGAGCGTTACCGCCAGCGCGAAGTCGGCGCCCCTCGCCTGCAGGAAGATCATCAGATGAACGACGACGATCGAGCCGATGCCGGCCGAGATCGTCAGCACCAGCGCGAGCAGGACAAGGACCAGGCGCTCGTGCGAAAGCGGTGCAAACGATGACTGTGCCACCGCTCCGCCCGCGTCGTCGCCGGCGTCTTCGGCCTTCGCTGACGACAGCGGCGGCATCACCGCCATCTGCAGCGGCAGCGAAATCACGATGTGCAGGGCCGCATAGATCAGGCAGGCGTTGCGCCAGCCAAAGCTCTCCGCCAGGAACGCGCTCAAGGGCCAGCACACGGTGGAGGCAAATCCGCCGAACAGCGTCAGGTTGGTGATCGGCGTGCGCGCGTCGCGGCCGTAGAGCTTGCCGAGCGCGGCGAACACCGCGTCGTAGAGCCCGGTGCCCATGCCGCCGCCGAGTACGACCCAGCCGAGCAGGTAGACCGGCAGGCTCGGAGCAAGGCCGATACACAGAAGTCCCGCGGCATAGAGCAGCGACGACACCGCCAGCACCGGACGGCCGCCACGCGCCTCGATGATCGAGCCCACGCGCGGCGCGATCAGCCCCGCGACCAGCAGTCCGATCGAGGTGCCGCTGACCACCCAGGCGAGCGACCAGCCGGTGTCGGCGGAGATCGGCGGCGCCAGCACCGCTGGAAAATAGAACGACGTGCCCCAGCCGAGGATCTGGGCAATGCCGAGCGCGGCGATGGTGACGGGGCGGGACGCGGCCATGAGGCCCGCGACATTGCCCGCTGCGCCATGCGGGAGCAACGACAGCGGGCGACAATTGCTGCTAAGCTGCGGGCCAAGAACGCAGGCTCAAGCCCGCAAAACATGGGAGGATTGCATGCGTGTTGTCGCCGCAGGAGCCATGCTCGCGCTGGCGTCCGCCTTCGCGCCCGCCGCGGCGCAGGACGCCAAGGACTATCCCAATCGCGCGATCCACATCGTCGTGCCCTTCCCCGCCGGCGGTCCGGCGGACGTCGCCGCGCGGCTGCTGGCGCAGCGCATGAACCAGGACTGGGGCCAGCCGGTGATCGTGGACAACCGCCCCGGCGGCAACACCGTGATCGGCGCGCAGCAGGTCGCGAAGGCCGCGCCGGATGGCTACACGCTCCTGATGGCGATCGACTCGACGCTGGTGATGAACCAGTTCCTCTACAAGTCGCTGCCCTACGATCCGATCAACGATTTCGTCCCGATCACCACCACGACCAAGACCGTGTCGGTGCTGGCGGTGTCCGGAGAGACCGGACCGAAATCCGTGGGCGAACTGATCGCCAAGGCCAAGGCCGAGCCAGGCAAGCTCAACTACGGCGCCGGCACCATCACCGCGCAATTGATGGGCCACCGCTTCCACAAGGCGGCGGGCCTCGACATCGTCTATGTGCCGTTCAAGGGCACGCCGGAAACCGTCAACGGGCTGCTCACCGGCAGCGTGCAGATCATCTACGCCGCCAACGTCACGGTGAATCCGCTGATCGAAAGCGGCAAGGTCCGGGCACTGGCCAAGCTCGACCGCCGTTCGCCGGCGTCGATGGCGAACACGCCGACGCTGGCCGACGCCGCGGGCCTGCCGAACCTCGAGGACATGTCGGTCTGGCTCGGTCTCGTCGCGCCGAAGGGCACGCCGAGGCCGATCGTCGACAAGCTCCAGCAAAAGGTCGCGCAGATCATGGCCGACCCGGCGATGCGGGAGAAATCCGAGCGCACCGGCGCCTTCCCGATGACCAGCACGCCGGAGGAGTTCGGGCAGTTCATCCGGCAGGAGGCCGGCCGCTGGCAGAAGGTGCTGCAGGAAACCAACATCAGGTTCGACTGAGACCGGCCGGGCGCGCCGTCATGGCACTTGGAAAGAATCTTCCAAGGTTTCGAGCCGTTCGAGCATAATCATCCAAACCAGGCACTCCGCCGATATCATTAACGTGCGGTTGCATTTGTTATGCGTGTGGCGCATTGCTGCATCGCAACAAAATCCCTGTTGCGGGTGCCCGCCAGGAACTATGTTCCACCCATCAAGACAGGGGATTCTCTCCTGCCCCTCAAAGGGTTAACGACCATGTTCCTCACTCATCTTGTTGGCGTCTTCCGGCAATGGCGCCGCTACAACGAAAGCCTCCGCCAGCTCAACGGGCTCGGCGACCGCGAATTGGCCGATATCGGCATCACCCGTGGGGATATCCCGCGCGTGGCCTGGGAAAACTCCGAGCACTAATCGGCTCGTCAGCGTCTGGAAAGCGCCCGCCCCTCGGCGGGCGCTTTCATTTTGCGTTCACGCGCCCTCCATGCCCGCCGCCTTGAGCACCGCGGGGACCGAAGGTCCGGTCAGCACCTTGATGAAGGCCCGGGCGGCCTCGGCCTGCTTGGCGGCGGTGCTCAGGCCCACCGCATAGGTGGTGTAGTTCTGGATTTCCTTCGGCAGCGGCCCGACCAGGGTGACGCCCGCCTGCCCGACGATCTCGCTGTTCTGATGGATGCCTATCTCGGCCTCGCCCGCCTTGACCAGGTCGGACACGTGGCCGCCCTTCTGCAGCTTGGCCTTCGGTTTGACCTGATCGGCAATCCCGAGCTTGTCGAGCAGGCCCGAGACATAGATGCCGCTCGAACCGCCGCTCGCCGGATCGATGTAGCCGACCGACCTGGCCTTGAGCAGCGCCTGCTTGAAGGCATCCACCGACGAGATGTCCGGCTTGGGCGCGCCTTCCTTGACCATGACGCCGACGCCGACCTTGGCCAGATTGGCGTTGGAACCGGCGACGATCTTGCCGCCCTTGATGTAGTCCTCGATCCCCTTCGGCGACAGCACCAGCACGTCGAAGGTCTCGCCGCCATCGACGCGCTTCTGCAACTGGCCCACGGTGCCGTTGTCCACCACCACCTTGTGGCCGGTGGCCTTCTCGAACTCGGGCACCAGCGCCACCACAACCTGCTTGAACGCTCCCGTGGTCAGCACCTTAATCTCGGCGGCATTCGCAGATTGAGCCATGATGCTGATCGCTCCCCATATGGCTCCGAACAGGAGCCAGTTCTTGTGCTTCATTGTCGCCTCCCTAAGCAGTGTGGCCACATCGGCCATGTACAGCTATTTCTCGCCGAGCCATTTTTCCACCGTCATGACGTGGGGGACCTGACCATAGGCCGTGGTCCACATGTCGACGGCCCAGATCTCGCCGCCGGCCTTTTCCCTGATCACCGCGGTGTTATGCGGCGTCTGGCCGATGAAAAGATTGCCGCGGAAGCGCGGATCGGAAACGGTGTGATGACGGAGCGCGCCCCATTCCTGCAGCACGAGCAACAGGCTCTGCGCGTTTCGGGTGGTGTCCCAGCAATCGAAATTGCGATCGTCGTCGAACGCGCGGAAGTCGGCGTAGGCGACGCGCTTGTTCGTGCCAGCGTGGCGGGCCACCCGCTGGTCGAACCAGACGAAAACCTGCTGGATGGCCTTTCGCTCCTCCGCAGCCGAAGCGCGGCCCTTGGCCATGAGGTTCATCAGATTGGTGCGCTCGGCGGGAGTAAAGGCGATCTCCAGCCGCAGCCGGCAGACGAAGCCATAGCAGACGGTCATTTGCGTTGCGGTCGGCGGCTGCATTTCCACCAACGTGTACGCCTGCGCCTGGGCCGGTGTCAGCTTGATCGCAGCCGCAGGCGCGGCGCCCAGCGTCAGGCCGAAGAGCGCAGCCGCAATGACAAGCCAGTGACGCATCGGCCCCAAAATCCATCCATTGCCGCACGGCGTTCAGCGGCCTAGGTATTGTCCATGTCGTCAACGCAGAAGCAAGCCATCCACGTGATCGGCGGGGGACTGGCCGGGTCCGAAGCCACCTGGCAGGCGGCCTCGTCCGGCGTGCCGGTCGTGCTGCATGAAATGCGGCCGACGCGGCCGACCGAGGCGCACAGGACCGATGGGCTGGCGGAACTCGTCTGCTCCAATTCGTTTCGCTCCGACGACCGCGAGAACAACGCCGTCGGCGTGCTGCACGAGGAGATGCGCAGGCTCGGTTCGCTGGTGATGCGGGCCGCCGACGAAAACCAGGTTCCCGCCGGAGGAGCGCTGGCGGTGGACCGCGACGGCTTCTCGGCGGCCATCACCGAGGCGCTCGCCGCGCATCCGCTGATCGAGATCGTGCGCGAGGAGATCGCGCTGCCGCCGCCGGAGTGGGACAGCGTGATCGTGGCGACCGGCCCGCTCACCTCGCCCGCGCTCGCGGAAGCCATCGGACAGGTCACCGGCGAGGATTCGCTCGCCTTCTTCGACGCCATCGCGCCGATCGTGCACCGCGACTCCATCGACATGGACGTGGCCTGGTTCCAGTCGCGTTACGACAAGGCCGGCCCCGGCGGCTCCGGCGCCGACTACATCAACTGCCCGATGGATCGCGCGCAATACGAGGCCTTCGTCGCGGCGCTTCTCTCGGGCGACAAGACCTCGTTCCAGGAATGGGAAAAGACCACGCCCTATTTCGACGGATGCCTGCCGATCGAGGTGATGGCCGAGCGCGGCGGCGAGACGCTGCGCCACGGCCCGATGAAGCCGTTCGGTTTGACCAATCCGCACGATCCGCAGACCAAGGCCTATGCCGTGGTGCAGCTTCGCCAGGACAACAAGCTCGGCACGCTCTACAACATGGTGGGCTTCCAGACCAAGCTCAAGCACGGCGAGCAGACCCGCATCTTCCGCACCATCCCGGGACTGGAGCGCACCGAGTTCGCCCGGCTCGGTGGCTTGCATCGCAACACATTTCTCAATTCGCCGAAGCTGCTCGACGGTACGCTCCGCCTCAACGCCATGCCGCGGCTGCGCTTCGCCGGCCAGATCACCGGCTGCGAAGGCTATGTGGAATCCGCCGCCGTCGGCCTGCTCGCGGGCCGCTTTGCCGCGGCCGAGCGGCGCGGCGAGACCCTCGCCCTGCCGCCGCGCACGACCGCGCATGGCGCCCTGCTCGGCTACATCACCGGCGACCACATCGAAACGATCGACGCCGGGACGCGCTCCTATCAGCCGATGAACGTGAATTTCGGCCTGTTCCCACCGCTGGCACAAATCCCGCACAAGAAGCCCGACGGGACGCGGCTGCGCGGCACCGAAAAGACCATCGCCAAGCGGCGGGCGATCTGCGCGCGGGCGCTCGCCGACCTCGATCAATGGATCGGCGGCGCGCGCATCGCCGCTGAATAAACTCAGAATGCCTTCCGCAATCCGCCGCGCGCCGCGCGCCACAGCACCCATTGGCGACGCCATTGCGGAATCTCGCCCGGATCGAACGGCCGGTAGCCGCGGCGCTCCATCCGGTCGAGCGCCGGCCGCACCAGCGCGACCGGCAGGAGCGCCGGCGCAACCGCGGGCGGCATTTCGTTGAGCAGGCCCCGCGCCGCGCCGAGGTCATGGCGCGCCCTCAACCGCAATTCCGCCAGCACCGCGCGCAGTTCGATCGTAGCGTTCCCTGAAAACACATCGGAGCTTTGCGCGCCATAGCGCTGCATCAACTCGGCCGGCAAGTAGAGCTGGCCCCGCGCGGCGTGGATCGGCAGCGCGCGCAGCAGGCCCGCAATGGCATAGGCAATCCCCGCATGCCGGGCGAGATCGCCGGTGCCGGGTTCGCGTCCGTCGCAAAGAATGCGCGCCGCCAGGTCGATCAGCGCCGACGAGGTGTGCATGGCATAGCGCACGAGATAGGACAGGCTCGCCATCGGCTCGTCGTAGAGATCGAAAGACCGCGCGTCGATCAGATCGACCAGCGTCCGCGGCGGCAGCCGATAGCGCACCACGACGTCGCGGAGCGCCGCCGCGACCGGATGCGCTTCCACCTCGCCGCGGCCGGTCCCGGCCAGCACGTCGCGCCACCATTGCAGGCGGATTTCCCCCGGCATCGGCTCGCGGGCGAGCTCCCGCGTGCGCGACACTTCGAGGTTGAAGGCATAGAGCGCGTAAAGCGCGCGGCGGTACTTCTGCGGCGCGAACAGGGTGGCGAGGAAGCGATCCTTGTCGCCCGCGCGCACGAGTTCTTCACAGTGGTCGAAGGCATCCGCCATGATTGCAGGGTATCGGGAAACTCACTCGACCGCGATCAGGCCGGCGGCGACGCGGCGGCCTTCGCCGAGCAGGATGTTGTAGGTCGAGACCGCCGTTCCGGTGCGCGCGACCTCGACATTGATCTTCAGCGCGCGGAAGCGGTCATGCAGCGCATCCGGCATGATCCAGCGGTCGCGGCCGACGCCCAGCAGGAAAAGGCCAATGTCGGAGGCTTCTGCGAACACCGGCGCGAGCGCCGCCTCATCGATGCGGTCGGCCTGCGTCACCGGCCAGGCCCAAAGCCCGCTCGGCAGGCAGAGCAGCGAGCCGCGGTGCGACATGCCGCCGAAGCGGAAACCGCCCCGGCCGTAGCCGTCGATCGGCTCGCGGCGCGGCAGATGCGGCCGGTTCTCGACGGCCGCGGCCACGATCAGGCTTCGTCTTTGCGAGCTTCCCGGCCCAGGCCGACGCCGAGATAGATCAGGATCGGGGCCGCGATGAAGATCGAGGTGTAGGTGCCGACCAGCACCACGCCGAACATCATCGTCGCCGTGAAGCTGTGGATCGCGTGACCGCCGAACAGCAGCAACGCCAGTAAGGCAAGCGTCACCGTGACGTGGGTGATGATCGACCGCGACAGGGTCGAATTGACCGAGCTGTTGAGCAGGTCCGGCATCGACATGCGCTTGTAGCGACGCAGGTTTTCACGAATCCGGTCGTAGATGACGACGGTGTCGTTGAGCGAATAGCCCAGGATGGTGAGCAGCGCCGCGATGCTGGTGAGATCGAAATCGATCTGCGCGAGCGACATGAAGCCGATGGTCAGCACGATATCGTGGACGTTGGCGATCATGGCGCCGAGCGCGAACTGCCATTCGAACCGGAACCAGAGATAGATCTGGATGCCGATGATCGCGACGACGAGGCCGATCGTTCCATAGGCCAGAAGCTCGGTCGAAACGCGCGGGCCCACCACCTCGACGCGGCGGTATTCGACCGAATCGCCGAGCGCCTGGCGCACCTTCGCCACCGCTGCCTGCTGCGCGCCCTCGCCGCCGGGCTGTTGCGCCACCCGCAGCAGCACATCGGTCGGCGCACCGAATTGCTGGAGCTGGACCTCACCGAGTCCAAGCCCGCTCACGGTTTCGCGCATCTTGGCGAGATCCGCCGGGCCGCTCTTGGACTGCACCTCCATCAGCGTGCCGCCAACAAAGTCGATGCCGAAGTTGAGCCCGTGAGAGAAATACAAAACCACCGCGATAATCGACAGCAGCGCCGACACCGGAAAGCTGATGCGCCGGAAGCGCATGAAATCGAACTTGGTGTCGTCCGGTACGATGCGAAGCAGGCGCATGAAGGCGATCTATTCCAGGGGTTCGTTTCAGATCGGTACGGTCTTGGGCCGCCACCAGCGGACCCACATCGCCACGATCAGGCTGGTCAGCGTGAAGGCGGTGAACACCGTGGTGATGATGCCGATGCCGAGCGTCACGGCGAAGCCGCGCACCGGCCCGGTGCCGATGTAGAACAGCACGGCGGCGGCGATGAAGGTGGTGATGTTGGAGTCGAGAATGGTCGCAAGCGCCCGGGTGAAGCCCGCGTCGATCGCCATGATTGGGCTTCGACCGGCGCGTACCTCCTCGCGGATGCGCTCGTAGATCAGCACGTTGGAATCAACCGCGATGCCGACGGTGAGCACGATGCCGGCAATTCCGGGCAGGGTCAGCGTCGCGTTGAGCAGCGACAGCACGCCGAAGATCATCGCCACGTTGATCGCGACCGCAATGTTGGCGAACAGGCCGAACAGCCCGTAGGTCAGGAACATGAAGATGATGACCATCGCCGAGCCGACGTAGGAGGCGAGCTTGCCCTTCTCGATCGAATCCTGGCCGAGGCCGGGACCTACGGTGCGCTCCTCGATGATGGTCAGCGGCGCCGGCAGCGCGCCGGCGCGCAGCAGAATGGCGAGGTCGTTGGCCGCCTGCACGGTGAAGTTGCCCGAAATCTGGCCCGAGCCGCCGAGGATCGGCTCGCGGATCACCGGCGCCGAGATCACCTCGTTGTCGAGCACGATGGCGAACGGCTTGCCGACGTTCTCCTGGGTGATCTGGGCGAAGCGGCGCGCGCCGTTGTTGTTGAACCGGAAGGATACGATCGGCTCGGTGGTACGCTGGTCGAAGCCCGGCTGGGCGTCGGTCAGGTCCTCGCCCGAGACGACGACGCGCTTCTCGATCAAATAGGGCTGGTTATTCTCAGCCTTGGTGCTCTTGAGCAGTTCGGATTCGGCCGGCACGTTGCCGGTTAGCGCCTGATCGATCGGCACGGTCTGATCGACCAGACGGAACGCCAGCTTCGCGGTCTTGCCGAGCAGTTCCTTCAATCGCGAAGGGTCCTGCAGGCCCGGCACCTGCACCAGGATGCGGTCGAGGCCTTGGCGCTGGATCGACGGCTCGACGGTGCCAAGCTCGTTCACGCGCCGCTCGACGATCTGGATCGACTGCTCGACCGACTGGCGGATGCGTTCGATGATCGACGGCTCGGTCGGCGTGAGCCGGATGATTCCATTGCCGGCATCGACGACGTCCACCGATCGCTGGCCGGTGGCGCTGAGGATTCCGCCGAGCGGCTGCGACAGCTCACGCAGCTTGGTGAGCGCAACCTGGGCATCGACGCCTTCGCGAATGCGGAATTCCACCGTGGTGCCGCGGATCGTCGCCGCCGCGGGGCTGCCGAGGCGGTTTTCGCGCACCACGCGCCGCACGTCGTCGCGCAGCGTCTCGACCTTCTCCTTGCGCACCGCGTTGGTGTCGACCTCGAGCAGGATGTGCGAGCCGCCTTGAAGGTCGAGGCCCAGCACGAGGTGCCGCTGCGCCCATTTGGGCCACGACTGCACGGTCTTCTCGGGGAAGAAATTCGGAACGGCGAAGGCGCAGAATATGAACGTCGTGAGCAGGACTGCCGTAACTTTCAGGCGGGAAAAATGGAGCATCAGTCTGAGCGGTCTGCGCTAATCGCAAGATGCGATCAGCTCGACGCGCCCTCCTCTTTCACCGGCTCCCCCTTGGCGCGCACGTCGGCCAGCATCGAGCGCATCTGGCGGACCCGAATTTCGTCGGCCAGTTCCACCTCGACCTGCTCGTCGTCGATCACCTTGGTGACCTTGCCGATCAGCCCGCCGGAGGTGACGACGGTGTCGCCGCGGCGCACGTTCTTGACCATGTCGGCGTGCTGCTTCGGGCGCTTCTGCTGCGGCCGCAGAATCAGGAAGTACATGATGACGAAGATCAGGATGAAGGGCAGCAGCGACACCAGCATGTTGTCGCCGCCGAATGGCGAAGCGGCCTGGGCAAATGCGGGCGAAATGAAC
>CAMAWG010000046.1 GCA_945861855.1 Rhodoplanes serenus | reverse complement strand
GGCCAGCCGCAGCGCCTGCCGCCGCCGAAGAACGGCTCGAAATTCCGCGTGGTCGAGTATCCGCCGGATTCAAAGCGCGTCGTGGCGCTGCACGGCGCCTCGCACGACAACAAATCCGAAGGCTATGTCCGCGACCTTGCGAACAAGCGGCATCCCGGCTTCCACAAGACCGACACCATCGATTACGCCATCGTGCTGTCGGGCGAGATTGTCGCGCTGATGGACGAGGGTGAGGTGCTGCTCAAGACGGGTGACGTGCTGGTCCAGCGCGGCACCAACCATGCCTGGAGCAACCGCACGGAAGAGCCGTGCTGCATCGCGTTCGTGCTGATTGACGCGGAGCCGGTGTAAAACGTGCAGGATCTCTCCCCGCCCTCATCCTGAGGAGCGGCCGAAGGCCGCGTCTCGAAGGATCGAGGGCGGCCCCATGGTTCGAGACGCGCCTTCGGCGCTCCTCACCATGAGGCCGGAGAGGTTTCAGGGATTGCAGAAAGCGCCTACGCCGCCCTGATCGCCGCCTTCGCCAGCAATCCCGCCTCCACCAGCGCCTTGCGGATGCGCTCGATCTCGGCGCGCTCGATCTTGACCAGCGGCGGCCGCACCACGGCGCGGGGCAGCTTGCCCATCAGCACCAGCGCCTCCTTCATGCGGTTGTGCATGTCCACCCACGGCTGCGCGTAGAACACGCTCGCCAGCGGATAGATGCGGTCGTTGATGCCTTGCGCGGTCTTGAGATCGCCCGCCTGCACCGCGCGGAACAGTTGCGCCTGCAGGTCGGCGATGACGCTGCCGCTGCCCGAGAGCAATCCCTTGCAGCCGAAGGAGAGCGACGCCATCAGCCACGAGCTCTGCGTCGACAGCACGTTGAACGGCCGCGCCAAGTTCTGCAGCGTGCGCACATGCCACTCGTGCTGCTGCGGGGTGCCGGCCCAGTCCTTGATCGCCTTCAACGTGGGAATGTCTTCGATCATCCGCAGCATGGTCTCGTTCGGATAACCCTGGCCGGTCGTCAGCGGATACTGGAACGCGATCAGCGGCAGGTCGGAGGCGTCCGCGATGCGTTTGAAGTGCTCCGTCGCCATCGCGATGTTCTGGCCCATGGTGAACGGCGCCGGCGGGAACACCAGCAGCGCGGAGGCGCCGCCCTCGGTCGCCATTTTGGCAAGCCGCGCGGCTTCGAGGCTGCCGTCGGCCCAGATGCCGTTGACCAGCGGCACCTTGTCGCCGATCTCGTGGCCTGCGATGTCGAGCACGCGTTTCTGCTCGTCGAAGGTGCAGGACGCCACCTCGGTGGAGTGTGCGTTGATGGTGACGGCGGACAGCCCCTCGGCCGCGGTCACGTCGCGCAGGTGCTTGCGGAAGCTCGCCTCGTCGATCGAGAGGTCGTCATGGAACGGCAGGATGACGGCCGGGATGACGCCATGGGGCATGTAGGTATTGTGACGGGTCATTCTCGATCTCCACCGGGGCAGGCGGGCGGCTGATGTCCCGCCCGGAATGCGGTATTATGCCCGAAAATCCGCCGGGGAGAAACGCCATGACCCGAACCTGCGCCGTTGCTGCGTTCGCGGCCATCGCGCTTCCCGCAATTCCGGCGGTCGCCCAAGCCTTCCCGGCAAGCGATCTGGGCGCCGAAGGGCACGCCGAAGGATGTCGTCGCCAGGCTCAACGGCGCGGTCGCGAGCGCGCCCGCGTCCGGCGATTTCAGTAGCTGAGCTTGGCCAGGAGTTCCGAGAGGGCCTTCTTGCCGGCCTGCTGCGCGGCGCCCCGCGATTCGAAATAGGTGGCCGATTGCTCGATCGGCAGACGCTTGCCCGCGCAATAGATTTCCCATTTCCACGGGTTCGGGGGATTGGCTCGCAGCTTGGCGACCAATGCATAGTCTTCCGGATCGAAGTCGCGGCGCATGTCAATCTTATGCGCCGGAACACGGAAAAGCGCGAGTCTTATCCGTTCGCGCGGCCATGTCGCAGCGATGGCGGGATTAAATTTCCTCGACTCTAAGTTGGGAATTGCCTAGCGTTCACGCACCCAAGCGCGAAAGTCGCGCTCCGGGCCCTCAAGCTCGAAAATTGCTACGCCGACCGGATGCCCGCCGGGCATCCGTGCTCTCGACCCGAGTCCATCGGGCGAAAGGACCAGATATGAATTTCTCGATGAAATTGACCCCCAAGGTCGAGTCGGTTCTCTGGGGCGCCGCAGGCGGCGCCGCTGCACTTGCGATCGTTGGCTTCATGTTCGGCGGCTGGGTGACCGGCGGCAGGGCCAAGGAGATGGCGCAGCAGCAGGCCGACAAGGCCGTGGTCGCGGCGCTGTCGCCGATCTGCGTCGACAAGTTTCGCCACGCCAAGAATGCCGACGAAAACCTCGGCAAGCTGAACGCCATCAGCTACTCGTGGGAAAAGGGCACCTATGTGAGCGCCGGCGGCTGGGCGACGATGCCCGGAAACGCCGAGCCGAACTCGGCGGTGGCGCAGGCCTGCGCCGAAGTGCTGAGCACCGCGGCGAAATAGCGAGGCTTCAATCCCGACATCAGAACGCGCTCCCCGTGAGAAGCGGGGATGCGCGCCCGTTGTCATGCGCGCGGACAAGCCCGCGCGTCACACCCGGACCGACGTCATGATGCCCTTCGGGAATATCTCCTCAGGCTTGGCGAGCCGGTGGGCGATGCCCTGCTCGTGGCTGTAGCGCAGCATCTGCTCCCAGGTCGCCCGGTTCTCGTCGATGCCGTAGGGGAAGGTGTCGCCGCCAAACTGCTCGGCCATCTTGCGCATGTAGGTCGGCAGCCAGGCCACCGGATAGCGTGACACCGCCGGGTCCATCAGCCGCTCGACGCTGCGGTTCTTGGAAGCGAGGAAGGCGTTGTAGAGGTTGCGCGCGACCCACGGGTTTTCGTCGAGCACGCGCTTCTGCAGCGCGATGATGTGCATGATCGGCCAGACCCCGGTCTGCTTGTAGTATTTCTCCTCCATCGGCCAGAAATCGGGGTAGAGCCGCACCACGTCCTTGTGGCCGGCCCGGAAGCAGTCGGGCGGGCGCGCGATGATGGCGCAGTCGATTTCGCCCTTGGCCAGCATGTCGCTCAGCGACTTGTCCTTGATGCGGGTGAGCTTGACGCCCCTGGGCAGGCTCAGCTCCACCTTTTCGATCCGGCCGGCCTCGTTGGTGCCTGCCTGGACCCAGTGGATGTCCTTCAGCCCCACGCCGTGCTCGTCGTTCAGCCAGCCGCGCATGTAGACCGCGGCGGTGTGCGCCCATTCCGGCGAGCCGACCTTCTTGCCCTTGAGGTCCTTCGCGCTTTTGATCCCGCTCTTGCGGTTGACGTAGAACGACGAGAACCGGAACAGCCGCGAGCAGACCACCGGCAGGCCGACGATGTCGGAATCCTTCCGCGTCACCTGGGCTGTGAACTTGGCGAACGACAGTTCCGCCGCGTCCCATTCGCGGTTGAAGGTGAAGCGGGCGAAGATCTCGTGATGGCCGAGCATCGACCATGTGGTCTCGATGCCCTCGGCCTGCACCGTGCCAAGCCGGAAATCGCGGAAATGGTCGTAGTCGGTCGTCGCGACTGAAAGCTTGAGACGGCTCATCGCTCATCCTCGAAGGATATGTTCAGGGAATCCCGGTCAGAAGCCGCGGGGGCCGCCATTGTAGCGCGGCGGCGGCCGTTCGCTGACCGCCGGGGGCCGCTGCCGGTAGACCGGCGCGCCTTCGAAATTGCGCTCGGCGCCGAGCGGCGGCGCGCTCTGGTAGCTGCGCGGATAGCCGGGCTCGGGCGACCCGTCCAGATTGCGCAGCCCGTCGTAACCGCCGCGCCCGCCGCTGAACCACGACTGGAAGCCGGAGAAGAACGGGTTGTTGTAGCCGCCGCCGCCGAAGCTGTACCCGCGCGAGGTCAGCCGGTCCTGCGTGTCGTTGAGGCGACCGCTGTCGTCGATCCGGAAATACTCCATGAACCCGCCGGTGACACGGGTTCTTTCGCCGCCGCCGCCGGGGCCGCGGAAGTCGAACGGCCGGTCGCTCCGGCCGTCGAGCCGATGCCCGGATTCCGCGTCGATCGGCATGGCAACCAGATGGCGCGCCGCCTCGGGCGACGGCCGCGGCAGCGGCGTCTGCGGCGCGACGTTGGCCCAGACCTCCTTGATGATGGAAGCGAAGATCGGCAGCGCGACCTTGGAGCCGGCCTGGCCCTGGCCGAGCGTGCGCTTGCCCTTGGCGTTGTCGTAGCCGACCCAGACCGCGATCGTGACGTCGTTGCTGAAGCCGACGAACCAGGAATCGTTGAATTCGTCGCTGGTGCCGGTCTTGCCGCCGATGAAGGACGACAGCGAGCTCAACCGCGCCGCCGTGCCGCGCGCCACCACGCCTTGCAGCAGCGACCGAAGCTGGAACACCGCTGCGGGGTCGACGCCGGCGAGCGGCTTGAGCCCTTCGTTGGCCTTGTAGACCACGCGGCCGTCCTGCGTGATCTGTTCGATCACATGCGGCGTCGGGCGCTTGCCCTCGTTGGCGATCGCGGCATAGAACGCCGCGAGATCGACCGGCCGCACCGGCTGGGCGCCGAGCACGAACGGGTAATACCGCATGCACTGCGGATAGACCTGCGCCTCGACCGCGAGCTTGCAGATGGCGTCGAGGCTTTCGCTCGGCTCGTTGGCGATGCCGCCGTCGAGCAGGCGCGCCGTCGCCAGGTTCTTGGATTGCTCCAGCGCGCGCCGCATCGTCATCGTGCCGGAATAGCCGCCGTCGTAGTTGCCCGGCGACCAGTAGTCGGTGTCGCGGGTGTAGCGGTTGGCGCCGCCGATTGGCGGGTAGGTGATCGGCGCGTCGTCGACCAGCGTGTTGGGCTGCAGGCCGCTGTTGAGTGCCGCGAGATAGGTCATCGGCTTGAACGAGGAGCCGGGCTGGCGCCGCGACTGGGTGACGCGGTTGAGCTGGCTCACCGGATAGGAGAAGCCGCCGGCCATCGCCAGGATGCGGCCGGTCTTGTTCTCCAGCACCACGGCGACGCCCTGCACGGTGGGCCGCGTGCGAAGCTCGACGCGGGCGGTCGGCGGCTGTTGCTGCTGTTGCTGCCTGCTGGAAGATTGCCTGACGACGCTTTCGACGACTTTGACGTAAACCACGTCGTGCATCCCGATCCGGGAGCGGGTCCGGCCGCCCCAGGTCGACAGCGGCAGCATGCGGCCGTCCTTCAGGCCGACGCGAATCGACTCGGTGCCCTGGATGCTCCGCTTCTCGACCACGACCGCGGGCGTCCAATGTACGTCGTAGAGCGGCAGCTTCACCTGCTCCAGCGCGGTGAGCCAGGTGGGCTTGCTGCGATCGGTCTTGCGATCCGCTTCGAGCTTGCGGATCGCGTCGCTCAGGTTTGCCTCCGGCGCTCGAAAATCGACGCGGCCCGCGCTCTGCTCGTATTGGGCGAGCCCCTCCTGCAGCGCCGCCTCGGTGGCGCGCTGCAGCGTCGGACGGATCGTCGAGCGCACCTCGTAGGACTGGGCGGTCAGGTTGCCGATCCCGGCGACGGCGCGGGCCTCGCGCCCGATCTCGTCCACCAGATGGAATCCGGTGTCGCGGCGGACCCGCGTGAAGGCGGCGAAGTTCAGGCGCTCGGCCTCCGCCTCGGTGGCCTGCGCCGCAGTGATGGCGCCGTCCTCCTTCATGCGGCTCAGCACATAGGCGAGGCGCTCGTGCGCGCGGTCGCGATAGCGGTCGGGATTGTAATAGGACGGTCCCTTGGTCAGGCCGGCCAGGAAGGCGCCCTCGGCCAGGGTCAAATCCTTCACCGCCTTGCCGAAATAGGAGCGCGCCGCCAGATCCACGCCCCAGGTCGAGCGGCCGAGATAGATCGAGTTGAGATAGATTTCGAGGATTTCCTGCTTCGAGATCACTTTCTCGACGCGGCTTGCGACGATCACCTCGCGGATCTTGCGCTCGAAGGTGACGCTGTCGCCGACCAGCAGGTTCTTCGCCACCTGCTGGGTGATGGTCGAGCCGCCCTGGCGCTTGTCGCCGCCCATCGTGGTCATGAAGGCGCGGGTGACGCTGCGCACATCGACGCCCTGGTGCTCGAAGAAGCGCTTGTCCTCGGCCGCGACGAAGGCCTTCTGCACGAACTCCGGAATGGCCGCGAGCGGCACCCACTGGCGGCGGCTGTCGGGCTCGAACAGTTCGGCGAATTTCGCGCCGGTGCCGTCGAGCACCGTAGTCATGCCGGGCAGCTTGATGCCCTTGAGCCGGTTGTGGTCTGGAAGGTCCGCCGCCGCCCTGTTGTAGAACTCGATCACCTGATCGACGTCGATCACCTCGCGGTCGATCTTCTCGTGCTTGCAGAGCTGCTTGTAGGCGAGGTGCAGGTCCTCGAACTTGATGCCCTTGAAGCCGGCGACGTCGCCCGCGGCCGCTTGCTTGTCGATCATCACCGTATCGATCAGGCCGTCGAGATCGATGTTCTCGATGTCGAACGACTTTTTCACGGCGTCGCAGCCGGCGCCCAGGATCGCGAGCACCTCGGCCTTGTCGGTGACGGGATCGAATTGTGTCTTGACCGCGTCCGGCTTGGTCATGACCAAGCTCAGCGCAAGGGCCGTGGCGAACACCTTGACGAGGAGCGCTTCCATGTATTCGACGAAACTCTGGGGCGGCCTCCCCAGATAACAATTATACAAAAAGGCGAATTGACGGTGGTGAATTCTTCGTTTCCGGCGAAAAATATTTCGTTGGCAATTTGTCTTGCTGCGTCCATGTGTTAATGAAACGATTAGAAAAATCCCGGGAGGCAATGATGGCTGGCAATGGACTGAGCGAGCGTCTGCAGACGCCGATCTCGACCGCGGAACTCGAACGCCGCTGGAAGGCCGTCCGCGCCGCCATGAAGCGCGAGGGGGTCGATGTCCTGCTGATGCAGAACAACAACGACCACATGGGCGGCTATGTGAAGTATTTCACCGACATGCCGGCCACCAACGGCTATCCCAACACGGTGATCTTCCCCGCCGACGATGAGATGACCGTCGTCTGCCAGGGCCCGTTCAAGGGCGACGGCCGGCCGCCGGCCGACACATGGCGCGGCGTCAAACGCCTGCTCACCACGCCGAGCTACGAGTCGGCGCACTTCACCCAGTATTACGACCCGGAGCTTGCCGCCAAGGCGCTGGCGCCGTTCGCCAGGGGCACCATCGGCATGGTCGGCATCTATCAGATGTCGTTCGCCATGGGCGACTTCATCATGAAGAAGTTCCCCAGCGCTAAATACGTCGATGCCAGCGAGCTCGTTGACCGCGTCAAGGTGATCAAGAGCGCCGAGGAGCTGGAGCTGGTGAAGCGCGCGGCGATCATGCAGGACGGCGCGATGAAGGCCGCGTTCGCCGCGATCAAGCCCGGCATGCGCGACACCGATGTCGCCGCGGTCGCCGTGCTCTACAGCCAGCAGCACGGCTCGGAGAACGGCATCTACCTCTCATGCTCGACGCCGCTCGGCACGGCCGCGAAGTTCGGCCAGCGCCACGTGCAGAACCGCACCATCAAAAAGGGCGATGCCTACGCGCTGCTAGTCGAGGATTCGGGGCCGGGCGGCATGTACACCGAGCTCGGCCGCACCTGCGTGCTGGGCAAGGTGCCGCAGCAGATGAAGGACGAGCTGGAGTTCGTGAAAGAGTCGCGCAAGCTCACCCTCGACATGCTCAAGCCCGGCACGCCCTGCAAGGACATCTGGGAGGCGTTCAACGGCTTCATGCGGAAGAACGGCCGGCCCGAGGAGGCGCGGCTCTATTGCCACGGCCAGGGCTACGACCTGGTCGAGCGGCCGCTCATCCGCAGCGACGAGCCCTGGACGATCCAGAAGGACATGAATATCGTCGTGCACCCGACCTACGCGCATGTCGGCTATCTCAACTGGCTGTGCGACAACTACATCATCGGCGGCAACGGCCCCGGCGACCGCATCCATTATTTCCCGGAAGAGATCGTCGAGATCGACGTTTAGCAATTGAGGGAGGGAAGCGAGCTCGCGGCTCGCGCGGTCATTTATCATCATGATCGTGATGATGGTGATGATCGCCATCCCCATGATGATGATCGTGCCGGTGCGGGCCGTGGCCGTGATGATGATGGCCGTGATCGTGGCCATGACTGTGCCCGTGGTGATGCGCCTGCTGTTGTTGCTGCTCCTGCGCCTGCCGGTGATGCGGCGACGATTTGTAGTGCTGCCTTAACAAATCGAACCCGTAGTCGTTGCCGTTCGGCGTGCGCACGATGGTGTGGACGTGGAATTTCGCCGGCTCCGCGTTGGTCAGGAATACGCCGGCGTGGTGGTCGAACTCGATGAACGTCACCGGGCTTTGCACCCGGTAGTAGAACGGGCTGTCCTCGCCGAACCCGCCGATCCAGCAGAAGTGCGTTTCGGCGAGGTGCCGCTCGACCTCGGCGATGCGCGCCGCGCGCGGGCCATCCGGCAGCGTGGCAAGATACTTGTCGACGAGGTCCATCAGGTCGCGCCGCTGGTTGGCGCTGAGCGCGTCGCCCTTCAGTCCCTCGTAGGGCACCACCCGGTTGTCCTGGAATGCGCCGCCGAGATGCAGGTTGTCGGCGAAATGCCGCCGCCCCTCGGGCAGGTCGCCGCCCATCATCGAATGCGCGACGATGGCGCGCTTCTGCTGCTCGGCCGAGAACGAGCGCATCAGCTTCAGTCCCGCCCGCTCCTCGACCTGGAACAGCCGGATGCCCTTGAACGGTCCGTGGTCGGCGTAGTTCGGCTCGGCGCCCCAGAACGCGGGCGTCATCACCATCTGCTGGCCCAGCACGAAGCAGTTGAGCACGAGATGATGGCCGAAGAACTGCCAGCCCCACGGCTCGGTCGTGGACGGGGTGCCGAACAGGCAGAAGATGTAGCTCCATTCGCCCATCACCGCCGGCCCGTGCACGATGTCGCCGAGGAAACCGTTGAGCCGCATCGTGTCGCGCGACAGCTCATAGCCGTGCGCGCTCATGCTGGCGCGCAGCACCGCCATCGTGGCGTCGCGCAGGGGCTCGCTCACCTCGTCGAGGCGAAGCCCGTAGTTCTCGACATAAAGCTCGGTGTTCTGCCAGTGCCGCCATTGGTTCGAGCCCGCCGGGAAGCACGACGCCTTGCGCTGCTCGGGCGACATGCGCGCCAAGAGCGCGTTGACCGCCTCGATCATCGCCAAGGTCGGCGCGCCCTCCGGCCGTATCGCAAAGCGATCGGGGATGGCATGGCCGTCCGTGGTGATGCCGCGGAACGGCTCGTTGAACATCCCCTCCCACTTGGCGAACAGCTCTTTCGCGCGCGGGCTCTGCATTCGCGCCTGCGCATGCGCGCGCGCCGTCGGCCCTGCAATCTTGGCGTTGGGGGGATTGGGGACGAATGGGCGATAGTCGTCGGCGCTCATGGCAAATCAAGCTCCGTCATTGCGGCGGCGCGGTCAAGCCGAACACCAGCTGCGGCGTGGCCAGGCCCGCGACGTCGAATCGGCCGAGCGCCGTGAAGTCCCCCGGAACGTGCCCGGCGAATTCCGCCGACGCCACGATCGACTGGCCGAGTCTCGCGGCGACCTTGCTCGATGCGCGCGGCGAGATTGACCGCCGGCCCGATGCAGGTGAAGTCGAGCCGGTTGCCGCCGCCGATGTTGCCGTACAGGACCTGTCCGGCGTGCAGCGCCAGCCCGAAGCGGATCGGCTCTTCGATGCCCTGCGGCGTGCTGAGCGCGTCGATCAGGGCCTTGGCTTCGCGCGCGCTGGCCAGCGCACGCAGGCATATCTGGCAGGCATCGTCGACGCTGCCGGTCAGCGGAAAGATCGCCAGCAGCCCGTCGCCCATGAATTTCAGCACCTCGCCGCCGTGGCCGAGGATCGCCGGCACCTGGCAGTCGAAATAGCGGTTGAGCAGATCGACCAGCTCCTGAGGCGGCAGGCGCTCGGACAGCGCGGTGAAGCCGCGCATGTCGGAAAGCCAGATGACCGCGCGAATTTCCTCGACGAAGCCGCGCCGAATTTTTCCCGCGAGGATGCGCTCGCCGGCCTGGCGGCCGACATAGGTGTTGAGCAGGTTCGTGGCGGTTCGCCGCAACGCGCGGATTTCCGCGACCCGCGTCAGCGGCGCGATGACCGATTCCAGATCGGCGAACTGCTGCGTCGTGAAGCCGCCGGGCTGCCGGGTGGACCACGACGCGACGTGGATTGTGCCGTCGGTGAACGGCAGCGGAAACGCCACATAGTCCGTTGCGCCCTCGGCTCGAAGTTCGTGCATGATGGGAAAGTCGTCGGGACGGCCGCCGTCCGAGAGGCGCCGCCGGATCGGCTGGCGCGTGGCATAGACGGCGACGACGGGGCTGCTCTGGTACTCGTCCGTCTCCAGGATGTCGTACTGGGCCTCGGTTATTTTCACTCCCGTATCGGCCTGCCAGATGAAGGCGCGGCCGATGACGTCCGGATGCAGCGTGTTGACGAACACCGCCACCCGCCACAGCGGCACGCCGCTATCGACCATCCGCCGGCACAGTTCCGCCAGCACGTCCTCCGAAAGCGATCCGGATCCCGCGCCGTCGGTGAGCCAGTCGACAACGGATCGGATGTCGCTCATTGGGGCTCACTTTGGTCGTTCAGCCCGGCTTCATGCCTGTGGCCTTGATCAGCTTCGCCCATTTGGCGACGTCGTCAGCCACATACTTGGCAAACGCCGCGGGCGGCATTTGCGGCAGCGGCGTCGCGCCGAGGTCGGCCAGCCGCTTCTGTATGGTGGGATCGAGCAGCGCGGCGTTGACCTGCTTGTTGAGGACCGCGATGACTTCCTGCGGTGTGTCCTTCGGCGCGCCGACGCCGATCCAGGCGCTGGCCTCGTAGCCTGGCACGAAATCTCCGATCGGCGGCACGTCCGGCAGCGCCGGCAGGCGTCCCGTCGTCGATACGCCGAGCGCGCGGAGCTTGCCCCCCGTGACCTGCGGCAGAGCCGTCGGCGAGACGTCGAACATCACCTGCACCTGGCCGGCGATCAGATCGGTGATCGCGGGCGTCGAGCCGCGATAGGGCACATGCACCATATCGACGCCGGCCAGGAACTTGAACAGTTCGCCCGCGGCATGCTGCGGGCCGCCGATGCCAGCCGAGGCCATGTTGATCTTGCCCGGATTGGCCTTTGCATAGGTGATGAACTCGGGGATGGTCTTGGCAGGGAACATCGACGTCACCTCCATGACCAGCGCCACGCGGTTGACGCCCGCCACCGGAACGATGTCGCGCAGGAAGTCGAAGCCGAGCTTGTCGTAGAGCGTGGCGTTGATGGTGTTTTGCGCGTTCATGAGCAGCAGCGTGTAGCCGTCGCCCGGCGCTCGCGCGACGAACTCGGTCGCGATGTTGCCGGTGGCGCCGGGCCGGGTCTCGACGACGAATTGCTGGCCGAGCTTCTCCGACAGCCATTGCGCGATCAGCCGCGCGGTAATGTCGGACGAACTGCCGGCGGCTTGGCCGACAATCCAGCGCACCGGGCGGTTGGGGTAGCCGGCCTGCGCGCGGACGACGTAAGGCGCGGCAGGGATGAGTGCGGTGGCGCCTGCGAGCGTGAGAAAGCGGCGGCGAGTGGGTTTCATGACAGTCCTCCCGGTTGGTTGCTTTTCGGTTTGTTGAATGATCCCGATCGGGCTATTCGCCCGCGACCGGCACGCTCTCGCGTAATCCCGGCATGACGTGGCGCTGGAACAGCTCCAGCGAGCGGGTCGATTCCGACAGCGACAGGTCGCCGAAGGCGAAGCGGCAGACCAGATAGTTCGCGCCGGATTCGGCAAGCTGCCCGCACAGGATGTCCAGCGCCTTGGCTGGCGTCGTGGCGATGGCGCGGCCGTCGGCGATCTGGCCGTCGATCTCCGGCGGGTAGTTGACGTTGGTCGGCGCCGTGCCGTGCTTCTGCCAGAGCGACATGAAACTCTTCCACCAGCGGCGATAGGCGCGGCGCCCGGTCTCCAGCGCCTGCTCCTCGGTCTCGGCCAGCACCATGTAGCGGTTCATGCCTAACTTCGGCGCGGGATTGGCGGCGGTCGGCTTGTGAGCGGCGCTGTAGCGTGCGACCTTGGCCTTCACCATCGCCGCGGTCGAATTGCTGATGAAGTTCATGCCGGCCTTCGCCGCGCGCTCGGCGCTGTCGGGATTGACCACGCCGTACCACAGCGGGGGATGCGGCTTGCAGAACGGCTCCAGCTCCATCGGCACGTTCTTGAAGCGGAAGAACTCGCCCTCGAAATCGACCGTCTTCTGCGTCAGCGCCTGCAGGATGATGGCGAGCGATTCGGCGAACATCCTGTCGGCGTTCTTGAAGTCGACGCCGTAGTAGCCGACCTCGATCGGCGAAATGCCCTTGCCGATGCCGAGCAGGAAGCGGCCGCGGCTCATCTGGTCGAGCATGCAGATTTCTTCCGCGAGGCGCAGCGGATGGTAGAGCGCGAGCGTGTAGACCAGCGGCCCGAAGCGGAGCCGCTTGGTTCGCTGGGCGACCGCGGCGAGATACACGCTCGGCGACGGCGCCATGCCGAGCGGCGTCGCATGATGCTCGGCGCAGTGGTAGCCGTAGATGCCGGCGCGGTCGTAGGCCTCCATCAGCTTGAGGCGGTCCTCGTAGAAATCCCTGAGCGGCTGATCGTGGCGGTCGACGTGATCGAAAATCCCGAACTCCAAGGCCATTTGCTTCCTTCCCAAGACTGCCGGCCGATTGTAGCCCGCCGGCGGCGGCGCTGTCATTCCGGAGCGCGCCGCATTCGTGGTAGATTCGAAATCCGAAAAAATGCCGGGCATGACGGTGCATGGACCACAATCGCGTCGCCAACCGTCCCATCGGCAGCCCGGTCGAGCGCCTCGAAGACCTGCGCTTCCTGCGCGGCCTCGGGGAATTCGTCGACGACCTGCCGAGCCCGGGCGCGCTGCACGCCGCCATCCTGCGAAGCCCGGTCGCGCACGGCCGCATCCGTTCGATCGATGCGTCGGCGGCCCGCAAGCGCCCCGGCGTCCATGCGGTGATCGTGGCGGCGGATATCGGCGACATTCCGGTCATCACGCTCCGGCAGGAGCTTTTGCCGGAGTTCACGCCCTACCAGCAGCCGGTGATTGCCAAGGATAAAGTGCGCTACGTCGGCGAGCCGCTCGCCGTTGTCGTGGCCGACAGCGCGGCGCTGGCCGAGGATGCGCTCGAATCCATCGCGCTGGACATCGAGCCGCTGCCGGCGGTCGCGGACCGCGCGGCGGCGCGCAGGAACGAGAGCCTGCTGTTCGAGGAAACCGACCGCAATCACGTCATCACGCTGTCGGCGGTGAAGGGCGATGCCGAGGCGGCGTTCAAAGACGCGCCTTATACCCGCCGCGAGAGCTTCGCGGTGCAGCGTTTTACTGCGGTGACCATGGAGCCGCGCGGCTTGCTCGCGCAATGGGACCAGGCGAGGGGCCATCTCACCGTCTCCGGCATGACCAAGGTGGTGTTCCACAACCGCCGCATCCTGGCGAAGCAGATGGGGCTCGCCGAAGACGCCATCACCATGATCGAGGCCGACGTCGGCGGCGGCTTCGGCGTGCGCGGCGAATTCTATCCTGAGGATTTTCTGGTCCCGTTCGCGGCGAAAAAACTCGGCCGCCCGGTAAAATGGATCGAGGACCGCCGCGAGAACCTGATCGCGTCGAACCACGCCCGCGACGCCGAATGCGAATTGGAGATTGCCTGCGAGCGTGACGGCACCATCCGCGGCCTGCGCGGGCAGGGCGCCGCCGATCTCGGTGCCTACATCCGCACCAACGGCGTCACCGCCGCGCGCAACACCGCCCAGGTTCTATCCGGCCCCTACCGCGTGCCGAACGTGCATTTCGACGTGGCGCTGCTCGTCACCAACAAGACGCCGTCGGGCACCTATCGCGGGCCGGGCCGGTTCGAGGCGGATTTCTTCCGCGAGCGGCTGTTCGACATGGCGGCGAACGATCTCGGCATTGACCGCGTCGAGTTCCGCCGGAAAAATCTCATCGCCGAGCACGAGATGCCCTGGGCGCTGCCGGTCGTGCAGCCGCTCGACCAGGGCACCGAGACCGACAGCGGCGACTACCGCATGACGCTCGACCGCTGCCTCAAGGACTTCGGCTGGGAGGAGAAATCCAAGCTGCAAGGGCGTCTGATCGATGGCCGCCGCCACGGCATCGCGGTCGGTTGCTATCTCGAAGGCGGCGGCTCGGGCCCGCGCGAGAACGTGCGGATGGTGCTGGAGGGCGATGGCACGATCTCGCTCTACACCGGCTCCTCGTCGGTCGGGCAGGGCGTCGAGACTGTGATGGCGCAGATCGCCGCCGACGCGCTCGACATGCCGATGGCGCACATCAACCGCGTGCAGCACGGCTCCACCACCCATGTGAAGCAGGGCTACGGCTCCTACTCGTCGCGCTCGATCGTCATGGGGGGCTCGGCCATCGTGCAGGCGGCGGCGAATTTGAAGGACGCGATCCGTTCGGCCGCCGCGAAGCGCCTGCAATGCGAGCCCGGCGCCATCGTCATCGACGGCGATAACGCCATCGGCCCGAACCGCGCCTCGGTCGCGCTGTCCGCGCTCGCCGCCGACGGCATCGCGTCGGAAGGCACCTACGCCAGCAACAAGCGCACCTATTCCTACGGTGCGCATGCCGCCCATGTGGCCGTGGACCCCGGCACCGGCCACGTCGCGCTGATCGACTACATGGCGGTCGAGGACGTTGGCCGCATCATCAATCCGCTGACCCTGCACGGCCAGACCGTCGGCGCCATCGTCCAGGGGCTCGGCGGCGCGTTTCTGGAGAATCTCGTCTACGACGCGGACGGCCAATTCCTCGCCGGCTCGCTCGCCGATTACCTGCTGCCAACCGCGAGCGACTTCCCCGTCATCCGCGCCCATGCGCTCGAAGAAAAACCCGCGCCGCACAACCCGCTCGGCGCCAAAGGCGCGGGTGAGGGCGGCATCATCCCCGTCGGCGGCGTGATCGCCAACGCGGTCGCCAACGCGCTTGGCGTCGAGCCGAATGTGCTGCCGCTGTCGCCGCCGGTGGTGTGGGGGTTGATTCAGAAGGCTGCACATACGGCGCCTACTCCGCCCTCATCCTGAGGAGCGCCCCAACGGGTCCGGCCGAAGGCCGGCCCGATGACAGGCTCCGGGCGCGTCTCGAAGGACGAGGGCAGCCCATCCTTCGAGACGCGTTGCTTCGCAACGCTCCTCAGGATGAGGCCGGGAAAGGCTGCAAAAGCGCGACGATGACGTGGATGGGCTGCCGTGGCATGCTGCGTCCTATGAATGACGTGAAGCCAATAACCGCCACACGCCGGGACAACCCCGAAATCCTCATCGAGCGCGCCCGCTCGCTCATTCCGGCGCTGCGCCAGCGCTCCGGGCAAGCCAATGCCGAGCGGCGTCTGCCGCAGGAGACCATCGACGACTTCCGGCGCCTCGATCTCACCCGCTGCCTTCAGCCCGCGATGTTCGGCGGGTTTGGCTCGGACTATCGGGTGTTCTCGAAGATGCTGCGCGTTCTGGCGCAGGGCTGCGGCTCGTCGGCCTGGGTCGCCGCCGTGCACGGCGAGCACAACTGGGTGGTCGGCAATTTTTCCGAGGCCGCGCAGCGCGACGTGTGGGGTGGCAATCCGCATGCCGTCGCTTCCGCGAGCGTCGCGCCGAACGGCTCGGCCGAACCGGTGGCCGGCGGCCATCGGCTGAGCGGGCGCTGGGGCTTCGCCAGCGGCTGCGACCACGCGCAATGGATTCTGCTCGGCTCCATGGCGAAAACCGGCGGCAAGCCGGAATCGCGGATGTTCCTGGTGCCGATGAGCGAGGTCGAGATCGTCGACGATTGGCACGTCATGGGCCTGTGTGGGACCGGCAGCAAGTCGGTCGTGGTCAAGGAGACGGTTGTGCCGGCGACGCATTCGGTGAGCACGCACGAGCTCAAGACCGGCACCGCGCCCGGCGCGGCAGTGCATGCCAATCCGCTCTACCGCACGCCGCGCAACCTGCTGGCGCTGCTCTCGCTCAGTTCGGTCGTCGTCGGCCTGGCCGAGCGGGCGGTGGCCGAATTCGTCGAATTCACCCGCGAGCGCCGTTCGCGCGGCCTGCGCGTCGCCGATCTGGAGGCCGTGCAGTTGATGGTGGCGGAGGCGGCGGCGCAGGCCGAGACGGCGGCGCTCATTGGCGAGCACACCATCGACCGCAACACCACGCTGGTCGAAACGCGCCAGCCGGTCGATGCCGAGCAGGTGGCCTGGTCGCGGCGGAACGCGTCCTATTCGACCCAACTCGCCCAGTCCGCCGTCAAGCTGATCTTCGAGGCGGCCGGCGGCACCGCGCTCTATGCGAGCAATCCGCTGCAGGAAATCTTCCGCGATACGATGGCTGCGTCAGCCCACCTCTCGCTGACCTGGCACCGCGCCGCGCCGTACTACGGGCAGATCCGGCTCGGCCTGCCGGTCGATTTCGATACGCTGTGATCCTGCAACGGTGATGCCTCTCCGCCCTCATCCTGAGGAGCGCCCGAAGGGCGCGTCTCGAAGGACGAGGGCGGCCCCATCCTTCGAGACGCATCGCTTCGCGATGCTCCTCAGGATGAGGCCGGAGAGGACCACACCAGCGTGACGCGCCCGCAAAGCCATGCCAGAACACGCCCATGAACTGGCTCGTCTTCGCGCTGTGCGGCCCGGTCCTGTGGGCCATCTCCGTGCACTTGGACAAGTATCTGGTCGAGCGTTACTTCAAGGACGCCGACGTCATCGTGCTGCTGATCTTCACCGCGCTGATGGGCCTCGTGCTGATGCCGGTCATCGCCTGGTTCGAGCCAGGCGTTTTCCATCGCGACTGGACCAGCATCGGGCTCATGGCCTTGTCCGGTCTGTTCTACATGACCGGCATCACGTTCTATCTCCGTGCGCTGCAAGGCCACGAGGCGTCGATGGTGGCGCCGTTCTTCCAGAGCTCATCGCTTTTCGGGTATGTCCTCGCATATTTAGTGCTCGGCGAGACGCTTTCGCCCATTCAGCTTCTCGGCGGCGCGCTGATCGTCGGCGGCGTGCTGTCCGTGTCGATCGGCCCGGGAACCCGGCGCGGGCGCTTCCGCTGGCAGCTTGCCGCGCTCATGCTGTGCGCCGGCTTCGTGTTGTCGCTGGCGACGCTGATCTTCAAGGCCTTCGCTATCAAGGACGAATTCTGGGAAACCGCGTTCTGGATGTTCGCCGGCGAGGCGCTGTTCGGCGTGGGCTTCCTCTGCATCGGCCGCTACCGCCGCCAGTTCGTCGGCCTCTGCAGGTCGAACGGCAAGGCGCTGCTGGCCCTCAACGCTTCCAACGAACTGATCAATCTCGGCGGCGGGCTCGCCAACCGCTACGCCTTGATCTTTGCGCCGCTGGCGCTGGTGCAGGCGGTGGGCTCGACCACGACGCTGTTCGTGTTTCTGATCGGCGTTTTTCTCACGCTGCTGTTCCCCAGGATCAGCCGCGAAAGCCTTTCGGCGCGTGAATTCATCCAGAAGGGCATCGCGGCGGTTCTGGTGGCGATCGGCGTAGCGCTGGTCAGCCGGTAGCGCCGCCGCGCTTGAATCCGAGGGCGATTCTTGCAGTATGACGCTCCGACGCCACCCCCCAACGACGAAAGAAAAGCCGATGCCGATCAGTCAGAAGCTCAGGGACCTTATCAAGTCCGCATGGGATGACGGCGCGCCTTGCATGGTGGCGACGCAAGGGCCGCACGGCCCCAACATCTCGCCCAAGGGCAGCATGGTGGTTTTCGACGACGAGCACCTCGCCTATTGGGAGCGCTCCAAGAAGCAGGCTCTGGAAAATCTCGGCCACGACAAGCGCGTGTGCGTGATGTACGCCAACTTCAAGGCGCAGCGGGACGGTGTTCTGGATTCGGGTTTCCTGCGGTTCTACGGCAAGGCCACGCTGCATGAGAGCGGCCCGGTCCGTGACGCCATTTTCAAGCTGTTGCTGCCGCGCGAGCAGACGCATGTCGGCGCCGACACCGGCATCGGCGTGCTGGTCAAGATCGAGCGCGCTGCGGACGTGCGGGGCAAGCCGCTGCCATAGGTCGAGCCGCTAGACGGCGACCAAGCGATATTGAATCGCTGCACCACTCCCCGCTCGTCCCCGCGGACGCGGGGACCCAGGCTTTGCTGCAAAAACTAGGTTCCCGCTTCCGCGGGAACGAACGTGGCAGTTTTTGCGCAGAGCAACTATGTTCTAGATCTTCGTCAGCTCATACGTCGGCTTGGCGAACATCTCATCCAGCGGCACCTGCCGCACCGACAGGCCCTGCTGGAACGAATAGCGCGCCAGGGTCTCCAGCGGCAGCTTGTTCTCGTGCGCGCCGTAGGGCCAGTAGTCCTCGCCCATGATCCTGCGCGCTTGGTCGTAGGCATGCACGGGCCACGGCAGGGTGGCGTGCAGATGCCCGATCTCGGCCAGCTCCTGCATGCACAGGGCCTTGGCCTTGAGAAACGCCTTGTAGACGTTCACAGCGAGCCACGGATATTTCTCCGTCAGCGAGCGGCGGATGCCGATGGCGTGCATGATCGGAAACAGCTTCGTCTTCTTGAAGTAGGCTTCCTCCGCCGCCGGATAATCCGGGAACAGCCGCCCGACATTCGGCGCGCTGCGGAGAAAACAGCTCGGCGCCCGCGCGCTCAACAGGCCGTCGATCTCGCCCTTCTCCAGCATGTCGGAGATCGAGCGGTCGGACGGCACCGCCTGCAAATCGATCTCCGGCGGCAGGCTGATCCTGGCGCGCTCCTCGCGGCCCGGCTCCTCCAGTCCGCCGCGCCGCCATTTGATGTCGGCGGGCTTCACGCCGTACTCCTCCTCCAGCATGCCGCGCACCCAGACATTCGCAGTCATCTGGTACTCCGGCAGGCCGATGATTTTGCCCTTCAGGTCCTGGGGCGTGTCGATGCCGCGGTCGGTGCGGATGTAGATGCCGGAGTGCCGGAACAGCCGCGACACGAAGGCCGGGATCGCGACGTAGTGCGAATCCCCTCGCGCCAGCGACAGCAGGTAGCTGCTCATCGAAATCTCGGTGACGTCGAACTCCTGGAACTTGAACGCGCGGTGGAACGACTCCTCGGGCGAATTCGCCACCGCGATGACGTCGCAGCCCTCGACCGGCGCGCGGCCGTCGAAGATCGCGGCGGTGCGGTCGTAGTGGCAGACGGACAGGCTCAATTCGAGCGCCATGCTCGGGTCTCCAGAGGGCGGGTGCGGCAAGCTGCCGTACCATACCGCAATTGCATGTGTCCCGTGCGTTGACGGGCCGCGGCGGGGTGGCGATAGTAACCTGGCATCGTTCCAAAGACGCCATTCGAAGGCCGAAGCGCAACCCATGAAACTTCCGCCGTTCGAATACGCTTGTCCCGCCACCATCAACGAAGCCGTCGCGCTGCTCGCCGGTCACGGCGGTGAGGCCAAGCCCCTGGCCGGCGGCCAGAGCCTGATGCCGATGATGGCGTTTCGCATCGCCCAGCCGTCGCTGCTGGTGGACCTGCGCAAGCTGCCCGGCCTGAAGGAGATCAAGATCGGCGCCGATGGCGTCCGCCTTGGCGCGCTGGTGCGCTGGCGCGACATCCTCGACGACAAGCGGCTCGACGCGGCGCATCCGCTTCTCAAGGAGGCGATCTCCCACGTCGCGCACTATCAGATACGCAACCGCGGCACTGTCGGCGGCAGTTGCGCCCATGCAGACCCTGCCTCCGAGATGCCCGGCATCGCCCAGACCTGCGAGGCGACATTTTCGGTGATCGGTAAGGCCGGGGCGCGCACCATCAAAGCCGCCGACTTCTTCCAGGGCGCGCTCACCACCGCGCTCAAGCCCGACGAGATCGTCACCGAAATCCACCTGCCGGCGTGGCCGGCGCAGCGCCGCTATGGCTTCCAGGAGTTCGCGCGCCGCCGCGGCGACTTCGCCATGGCCGGCATCGCGCTCTATTACGACGTCGAGGGCGGCAAGGCGGCCAATGCCCACATCGGCGTGTTCGGCGTCGGCGATTGCCAGCGCCGCCTGCCGAAGGCGGAAGCCGCGCTGAATGGCCATACGGTCGACGACGCGCTCGCGGTGAAGGTCGGCGAGGCCGCCGCGGCCGAGGTCGAGCCGCAGGAGGACATCCACGCCAGCTCGGCCTATCGCCGCGCGCTCACCGGCACGCTCGCCGAGCGCGCGCTCAAAGCCGCGGCGGCGAGGTGACAGCATGACCACGAAATTCGAAGTCAACGGCAAGCAAGTCAGCGTCGATGTCGAGCCGCGGCTGACGCTCGCCGATTGCCTGCGCCACGAGTTGCGCCTCACCGGCACCCATATCGGCTGCGAGCACGGCGTCTGCGGCGCCTGCACCGTGCTGGTGGATGGCGAGGCGGTGCGCTCGTGCCTGATCCTCGCCGTGCAGGCCGAAGGCTCCAAGATCACCACCGTCGAGGGCCTGTCCAGCGACGCCGACCTCTCGCCGCTGCAGAAATCCTTCCGCAAGCACCACGCGCTGCAATGCGGCTTCTGCACGCCGGGCTTCATCACCACCGCGCATGCGCTGCTCACCGAGGAACCGGACTGCGACGCCGACCGCGTGCGCGAGGTGTTGTCCGGCAACATCTGCCGCTGCACCGGCTATATAGGCATCGTCGAGGCGGTGCTGGACGCGCGCGCCGCTTATAAGAAGTAACCGACCATGAAAAACACCTTCATCGGCCAGCCGATGGAACGCCGCGAGGACATGCGGTTCCTCCGCGGCCGCGGCGAATACGTCGACGACGTGGCGATGCCGGGCCTGCTCTACGCGGTGATCCTGCGCAGCTCCGTGGCGCACGGGCGGCTGATTTCCATCGACGCCTCGGCGGCGCTCAAGGTTCCGGGCGTGCACTCCGTCATCACCGCGGCCGACATGCCGGGCGGCCCGCCGATCGTGCCGATGCGATTGCAGCCGTTGCCGGAGTTCAAGCCGTTCGAGCAGCCGGTCATCGCCCACGACAAGGTGCGCTACGTCGGCGAGCCGATCGCGGTGGTGCTGGCGTCATCGGTCGCCATCGGCGAGGACGCGCTGGAAGCGATCGCGGTCGAGATCGAGGATTTGCCCGCCGTCGCCGACTGGCAGACGGCGGCGAAGAACAAGAGCGTTCTGTTCGAGAAGCCCGGCACCAACCGCTCGCTCGTCTTCCAGGCGCGCAAGGGCGACGCCGACGCAGCCTTCGCCAATGCGCCTTACGTCCGCCGCGAGCATCTCCGCACCGGCCGCCACTACGGCCTGACCATGGAGCCGCGGGGCGTCATGGCGACGTGGGACGACGCGGCCGGTAAGCTCACCGTCTATGGCGCGGCCAAGGTGCCGTTCTTCAACCGGCGCATCCTGTCGGCGCAGATCAAGCTTCCGGTCGAATCCATCGAGATGATCGAGAACGACGTCGGCGGCGGCTACGGCGCGCGGGGCGAGTTCTACCCCGAGGACTTTTTGATTCCGTTCGCGGCCCGCCACGTCAGACGCCCGGTGAAATGGATCGAGGACCGCCGCGAAACCCTGATGGCGATGAATCACGCCCGCGAGGAGGAGTGCGACCTCGAGGTCGCCTGCGCCCGCGACGGCACGATCCTTGCCATTCGCGGCGAGGTCCACACCGACATGGGCGCCTACATGCGAACCAACGGCGCAGTCGGCGCCCGCAACGTCAGCCAGTTCATGGCGGGCCCGTACCGCGTGCCGCACGTCAAGATCGACTCGTCGCTCTGGATGACCAACAAGACCCCGGTCGGCACCTATCGCGGCCCGGGCCGCTTCGAGGCGAACTTCTTCCTGGAGCGGATGATCGACATGATCGCGGCCGATCTCGGCATCGACCGCATCGACTTCCGCCGCAAGAATCTAATCACCTCAGCCGAGCAGCCCTATCCGATCGCGCACGTGCAGCCGACCGACGCCAGGGACGAGTACGACAGCGGCGAATACAGCGAGACGCTGGAGCGCGCGCTGAAGGAGATCGACTGGCCGAAGCTGTCCAAGCTGCAGGGCAAGCTGATCGACGGCAAGTATCACGGCCTCGGCGTGGTCTGCTTCATCGAGGGCGGCGGCGCGGGGCCGAAGGAGTCGGCGCGGATCGAGGTCAACAAGGACGGCACCCTGTCGGTCTACATGGGCACGTCGTCGGTCGGGCAGGGCGTCGAGACGGTGTTCGCGCAGATCGCCGCCGACGCGCTGGAGGTGCCGGTCGAGCGCATTCATCACGTCTATCACGGCTCCACCGCCTATGTGAGCGACGGCTACGGCGCCTATCACTCGCGCTCGACGGTGATGGGCGGCTCGGCGGTGCTCGACGCCACCAACAATTTCATGGCGACCTTGCGCCAGGCCGCGGGCAAGCGGCTCGGCTGCGCCGAGTCCAACGTTGCGCTCGACATCGACAAGGTGACGGGCGGCGGCCGGTCGATGGAGCTCAGCGAGTTCGCAGAGCTCACCGCCGAGGGCGCGTTCCTCAACAAGAAGCACACCTACAGCTACGGCGCCCATGTCGCGCATATCACGGTGGACGCCAGGCTCGGCCGCATCGAGATCGTCGATTATGTCGTGGTGCAGGACGTCGGCCGCGCGGTCAACCCGCTCACGGTGAAGGGGCAGGTGCTGGGCTCGCTGGTTCAGGGTCTCGGCGGCGCGGTGCTGGAGGATCTGAAATACGACGAGAACGGCCAGTTCCTCACCGGCTCGCTCGCCGATTATCTGCTGCCGACCGCGACCGACTTCCCCAATCTGCGCTGCGTCGTGCTCGACGATTATCCGTCGCCGATCAACCCGCTCGGCGTCAAAGGCGCGGGCGAGGGTGGCATCATCGCCGCCGGCGGCTGCATGGCGAACGCGGTGGCCAACGCGCTGCAATCGTTCGGTGCGCAGCCGCTGCAACTGCCGCTGACGCCGACCTATATCTGGGAACTGGTGCAGGCTGGGCAGAAGCAGGCGGCGGAGTAATTTCGCGCGGGCCTTGCAACCCGTGTCCCGGGCGAGCGAAGCGAGACCCGGGACCCAGCTTCCTTCACTTTGAAAAAGCTGGGTCCCGGATCGTCGCTCCGGCTTCGCCGTCGCTCGTCCGGGACACGAGGCTGTCGTTGACGTGGCAAGCGCCACGAGCCTAGATTCCCCCAATCCGTCCATTCACAGGAGCCCCCATGAGCGTCGCCCGCCATCCGCGTCCGAAGGAACTCGAAGGCGTGCCGGTCGAGGAGATCATGAAAAAGTTCGTCGGCCGTTTCAGCGAGAAGCGCGCCGACTGGGCCGCCTTCGAGGACGCCAAGATCGAAGGCTTCAAGCGCGCGCAGCACCGCTTTATCGGCGCCGGCGGCTCCGGCAAGCACGACGACCCGACGGTGATCCCGGCGAAGAATTTCACCCTGTCGATCATGTATGTGGAGCCGGGGCAGGGCAACGCCGCGCACACCCACGAGGTCGAGGAGTGCTTCTTCGTGCTGCAGGGCCACCTCGACGTGTTCTGCGAGGACGAGACCGGCAAGCGCATCACCACGCGGCTCGGGCCCTGGGAGTGCATCGCCTGTCCGGCTGGCGTGATCCACGGCTATCAGAACGACTCGCTGGAGCCCGTGTATTTCCAGGTGATGATCGGCCGCGCCAAGCCCGAGGCGATGGGCTACTCCGACGACGAACTCTACAAGCGCCGCGAGGCGCATCTGAAAGCGGTGTGATTCCGGTCCACGCCCCATCGTCCCTCCCCGCTTGGGGGAGGGTGGCTCGCGCGGAGGCGAAGCCGAGCGCGAGTCGGGTGGGGACTCAATCGCGTTACGCCAAGTTTCACCCCACCCGTCCGCTCGCTATCGCTCGCGTCCACCCTCCCCGAAGTCGGGGAGGATGGCTGTGGCACCAGCGGTGCTTGCCCGCCGAAGCGCGTAGCGCGAAGGCGGGGATAACTTTCCCGCAAAATAAATCTCGATTCCTTCAAATAAATTTCTTGGCCAACTTATCCCCGCTCGCTCCAGCCCACTTATGATCTCCGTGCCCCGCTCATCGAGGGCGTCGTCGATCGCGACGTTTCGATGATGGAGCGGGGTGCGGTGCCCGACAATGGCATCGCGTTGGAGCGCCGGGAGGCGCAGGGCTCTCACGCTGAGGGCCCGCGCGCCACGGGACCCCCCACCCCCCTCTTCAATGGGTCCCGGAAGCTCGGCGAGCAAAGCCGGACGATCGCAAGGCCGGCGAAGGGAGCCTCGCAAGCTCCCTGGCGCCTCCCGGCGCTCCATCCCCTCGTTGGGGAAACGGAAAAAGGGAAAGGACGCCCCCGCGTCCCAAATAATAGGGGCAGCGGAGCGTTGGCTAAGTTGCCTTGACGTGCCGCGGTCGCACCGACAGTCTCAGCCTGCAAACAATCGGATTTTCCATGAGCAAGCTTCGTCTCTCATTCGCCTGCGGCCCCTATGACCGCACCCAGGCACTCCGCGACGGCACCATTGCCGTCGAGGGCGTCGATCTGAACTACATCACCATGCAGCCCGCCGAGATTTTCTGGCGGCAGTTGCAATACCAGGAGTTCGACGCCTCGGAGATGTCGCTGTCGAACTACACCTCGCTCGTCAGCACCGGAAAATCGCCGTTCATCGCCATCCCGGTCTATCCGTCGCGCGTGTTCCGCCACGGCTATTTCTTCGTCAACACCGGCAAGGGCATCAAGAGCGGCGCCGATCTCAAGGGCAAGCGCGGCGGCGTGCCGGAATACTCGATGACCGCGGCGGTCTACATGCGCGGGCTGATGCAGCACGAGTTCGGCGTGAAGCCATCCGACGTCGAATGGGTGCAGGGCCGCCACGACCGGCTCGGGCGGCAACTCCCCGCCGACATCCGGCTGAGCCAGGCGCCTGCCGGCACCGAGCTCGGCGATCTTCTCGAACGCGGCGAGATCGATTTCATGATGACGGCGAACAATCCGCTGTCGTTCCGCCGCGGCTCGCCGAAGGTGGCGCGGCTGTTTCCGGACTACGCCGCGATGGAGAAGGATTATTACAAGCGGACGAAAATCTATCCGATCATGCACACGGTGGTGATCAAGCGCGAGATTTACGACCGCGATCCGTGGGTGGCGCTCAATCTCTACAACGCGCTCTACCGCTCGAAGGATTATTGCTACCACCACCTCACCGAAACGGGCTCACCCAAGGCGTCGTTCGCCTGGCTGCAGCCGATGATCGAGGAGGAGAAGAAGATCATCGGCGAGGACTGGTATCCCTACGGCATCGAGCAGAACCGCCCGACCATCGAGGCGCTCTTGCAATACACCCACGAGCACGGGCTGACCGACCGCCGGGTGAAGCTGGAGGAGTTGTTCGCGCCGGCCACGATGCGCGACATTCCGCTGAGCGAAGGGCAGCGGGTTTAGAGCGCGCCTTGACCGACAATCAGCGGTGCGGCGCCGATCCACGGCGCGCCGTCGAGCGTCAGTTCGACGGTCAGCACCAGGAACTGGCCGTTCGCTGGAACGTCTTTTCCCGGCGCGCGCGACGACGCGACGGCCGACAGCGGATAGCTGCCGGTGCAGCTTTCGGCTGTCCAGCCTGTCAGCGTCGCGCCCGAAAGCTCCTTCATCTTCGCCGCAAGCTGCACCGCGATCGGCTTGCTAGCTTCCAGCGAATGCACGACTTCGCCGAACCACGCATCGGCCTTCTCCGCGCCTGCGTCCTTGGCAAACGTGCGGATGCGGCGGACCCAGCAGCCCTTGTAGGCGATCGAGGCGCGCACGGCGAAGCGGTCCGCCAATGGCGTCGGCTGCGAGGTGCGGTTGAGTCGCCGGTCCGCCGAAAAATCCGGTGCGACGGCGATGTAGGTTTCCTCCGCGCCCGCGAGCCGGGCGTGCTGCTCGACCAGTCCTGCGAGCGTGCCGGCATCTTTCGCCTGGCCGGTTTCAGCCTCGCGCAAGGCGGCTGTCGCCATCGCGTCGGCGCGCGCCAGCAGGCCGCGCTCGGCAGCGTCGATCTCGCGGCGCAGCCCGGCGAACAGCGGCGTGCCGTCGATCCATTCCACCGACGGCGCGGCGGCGGCCATGTCATCGGCCAATCCCGACGGCAGCGTGTCGTACTCCAGCACGCCGACGCGCTTCACCGAGCTATCTTTCGCCAGCCGCTCGCCCATCAGCGTGCCCGGCCGGGGCGTGTTGACGATCTCGCTCACCGGGTCGGTGGTCCTGATCCACTCCGACACGCGCTTCGACAGCGCGGTGGCGAACACCGGCGCACCGGTTTTGCCCACCAGCATCAGGGCGTCGGACCAGTAGGGCGTAAAGCCGGTGACCCAGGCCACCGCGCTCGGCCGCGT
>CAMAWG010000045.1 GCA_945861855.1 Rhodoplanes serenus | reverse complement strand
CGCTCACCAGTGCCTCTTGATTGTAAATCAACCCGGCGAAGCAGGTGAGTTTCGCTCGCCGCATCATTAATCCACAGCGGAGTTCCATCGCGACGTCTCATGCTCGACACCCCCGATTAGATCCTGCGGCGCTATTGGTTTGCTCTGATTCCCAACATCTTTCGCGCATCCGCAGGCGTCGCGATCTCATCGCCCAGTATCTGGATGATCTTTCCAGCCTTCTCCACCAGCGCGGCGTTGCTCGGCGCGAGCTTGCCCTTCTCCAGATAGATGTTGTCCTCCATCCCGACGCGCGGATGGCCGCCCAGCAGCACGGCCTGCGCCACCATCGGGAATTGCCAGAGCGAAATACCGAAGGCGAACCAGGTGCAGCCCGGCGGCAAGAGGTTGCGCATATAGGTCATCGCCTCAGGCGTCGCCGGCTGGCCCCAGGAGATGCCGAGGCAGATCTGGAACATGCCCGGCCCCTTCACGAGGCCGTCTTCGAGGAAGCGCTTGGCGAGCAGCAGGTGCCCGGTCTCGAACACTTCAAGCTCCGGCGTCACGCCCGCGTCCTTGATGGCGAGCGCCATGGCTTTGAGGTGCGTCGGGGTGTTGATGAACACCCGGTCGCCCATGTTCAGGCTGCCCATGTCGAGGCTGCAAATCTCGGGCTTCAGCTCCATGACATGCTGCACCCGCTCGGCCGGCCCCCGCAGCACGGAATCCGCGCTGGGCTTCGATGGGTCCTTGTCGTCGTGAAAGAAGCGCGCCCCGGGTCCGGTCGTCAGATTGATCAGCACGTCGGAGTTCTTGGCGCGGATGCGCTCGACCGTCTCGCGGTAAAGCGCCTTGTCCATGCTGGGCTTGGTGGTCTTGGGATCCCGCACATGGATGTGCACGATCGCGGCGCCGGCCTTGGCCGCATCGAGGCAGGAGTTGGCGATCTGCTCGGGCGTCACGGGAACCGCCGGGTTTCTCCCAGGGGTGTCCGCCGACCCGGTCACCGCGCAGGAAATCATCACTTTTCGCGCCATTTCTCGCTCCCTGAGAGGCGTCAACCAAGCGCCCCGGATGTTGTTGCAGTTCCACCCTATTGGCAGATTATAAGCATGGATTGCGGCGTGCGTGGCGTTAAGGATCGGCTGTGAAGGTCATCATCGTCGGCGGCGGGATCGGCGGGCTCACCACGGCCCTGATGCTGCACGCCCGTGGCATCGACTGCGAGCTGTTCGAGCAGGCCGAGGGCATCCGCGAACTTGGCGTCGGCATCAACACGCTGCCGCATGCGATCAAGGAGCTGCAGCAGCTCGGGCTGATGGAGCGGCTCGACGCGGTCGCGATCCGCACCCACGAGCTGATCTACACCAACCGCTTCGGCCAGGAGATCTGGCGCGAGCCCCGCGGCATCGACGCCGGCTACGACGTGCCGCAGTTCTCCGTGCATCGCGGCCGGCTGCAGGGCGTGATCCACCAGGCGGTCCGCGCGAGATTGGGCGAAAGCCGCCTGCACACCGGCCACCGCCTCGGCGACTTCAGGCAGGACGAGGGCGGCGTCACCGCATGGTTCTTCGACCGCAACGGCTCGCACCGCCGCACCGTTCACGGCGATGTGCTGATCGGCGCCGACGGCATCCATTCCCATGTGCGCGGCACGCTCTATCCGGACGAAGGCCCGGCGCGCTGGAACGGCTCGATGCTGTGGCGCGGTGCACTCGACTGGCCGAAGTTCCTCACCGGCCGCTCAATGGTGATCGCCGGCGGGATGGCCGCCAAGCTCGTGGTCTATCCGATCGGCGAGGGCGCCCGCGAGGACCGGCCGCTCACCAACTGGGCGGTGCTGGTGAAGGTGGGCGAGGGCGGCGCGCCACCCAACAAGGAGGACTGGTCGCGTCCGGGCCGCTTCGAGGACCTGATGCCGCACGTGCAGCGCTTCCGCATTCCCTACGTCGATGCCAGGGCGCTGATCGAGGCGACGCCGGAGTTCTGGGAATATCCGATGTGCGACCGCGACCCGCTGCCGCGCTGGACCCACAGCCGCGTCACGCTCTTGGGCGACGCCGCGCATCCGATGTATCCGGTCGGCTCCAACGGCGCCTCGCAGGCCATTCTCGACGCGCGCTGCCTCGCCGACCGTCTGGTTAGCGCCGAGCATCCGGTGCATGCGCTCTGGCAATACGAGGTTGAGCGGCTGCCGCCGACCGCGCAGATCGTGAAGATGAACCGCGGCGGCGGGCCGGAGGGCGTGATCGACGCGGTCGAGCAGCGCGCGCCGGACGGATTTTCCAACATCGACGACGTGCTGCCGTTCGAGCAGCGCAAGGCGATCGTGCGCGGCTACGCCGGGGCGGCAGGCTTCGCGCAGAGCCAGGTGAACAAGGCAGGCAAGGCGGCGTGATGTTTCGCGCGTCTGCGTCCCGGATGAATGGCGCCCTCGATGAGCAGGGCGTTGATATGTATATATTCCTATATGATTAAAGCGAAGCGGCGCGCAAGCTGAGCCCGCAAAAAGAGCGTTTGGTAGCTATTTCCCAAACTTTTCGGATACAACTCTGAATAGACTGGTGAACCTCCGCAGTTGTTATGCGAGCGTTGGACGTATGGGATTCCGATTTCGCAAATCGGTGAAGCTGTTTCCCGGCCTTCGGGTCAACTTCAGCACAAGCAGCGCATCGGTTTCCGTTGGACCCAGAGGTCTTCGTTACACCGTCGGGTCGAAAGGGACTCGCGTTACAGCCGGGATTCCGGGAACTGGCTTGTCGTGGACCGAATACGCGCCGCACGCCAAGCAGCAATCATTCAGACCAACCAATGCGAACCAAGTTGTTCAAGAAGCTAATGCGCTGACTGCTATCTACAGCGCACCGCCCAACCAGCTCAACGAGCTTTCTACGAGTGAACTCGCACCTATTCTGCATTCGGCGCAGAGACGTATTCGATTTGCGCCTCTGGTGTTGATGGTTTGCGTACTTCTTTTTGCTACTGCGCTTCTTTCTGCGAACCAGCTCTTAATCGGATTGAGCGCGCTGTATGCAGCTATTTTTGTTCCTCTCGCTAACTTCTTGGATCGCTATCGAAGGTCTGTGAAGATCGACTACAAGCTTGATGACACGGCTAACAAAATAGCCGCAGCTTTGGCGGACTCATTTGCGGACCTCAGCGCTTGCGCACGACCAACAATCATGGTGCCACTGCCCAGACCGAGGCCCAAATCAACAATTCAGAATTAAAATCGCTGTCCAAAAGGGGGAGTGGACCGACATAGCGGGACGGCCAGTTTCGCTCCGCCCAACCCACCATAAAACTGTTTCTATGGTAAGACCCTGCCTCCCGCCCGCCGGAGGCGGCACCCCCCGTCAACGTCATGGCGGAACACAGCGAAATAGGATTGGATAGCGACGAGTGATCAAGGGGGGGTGACCTATGATTGCTGTTCGAACTGTTGTTGTTCTCGCTGCCCTGGGCCTCGGGCTTCTGAACCACTCGGCCCTTGTGCGGCGGGCGGCCGCGCAAGCATCTGCCGCACCGCCCGCTGCTGCGCCGCAGGCCAAGCCGAAACCGGCCGCGCCGGCCGCCGCCCTCGAAGTCCCCAAGCCCGCGCCGGCCGCGAAATTTCTCGGCCCCGCCATGACCGGGTCGAACTACACGGTCAATCCGACCGCGCGCAGCGACGGCATCATGCGAATCTTCGAGGTGAACACGCCCTACGGCCAGTTTCAGTTTGACGGGGTCGAGTTCACCAAGCTGCGGCTGCGGGAAATCGAGGCGACCGCTGCGCTCGAAAAGATGTCTCAATCGGAGGCATGGGCAAAATCGTTCGGCAAGGCGGCTGTGGCGCCCCTGAAATTCGGCTTCGAGTTCATCACGAACCCTGTCGAGACGATGAACCGCTCGGCGAGCGGCATCCACAACATGTTCGATCGGGCTGGAGCCAGCATGGCCGGCCAGAAATCCAGCCGCGACAGCCTGCCCGACAGCCTGCTCGGCGTCAGCGACTCGCAGCGGCAACTGGCTTTCGAGCTCAACGTCGATCCCTACACGGATTTCGCGCCGCTGCAGGACAGGCTGCAGCAGATGGCGCGCGCCATGACGGGCGGGTCGCTGACGGTCAGGGCGGGCCTCGCGGCGGTCACTGGCGGCATCGGCATGGGTATTTCGGCGGCAACGAGCCTGGAGGGCGCGAAAGAGGCCTTGCGCGACAAGACGGCGGCGCAGGTGATCGCCGAGGTGCGCGCGACCTTCACGTCCCTCGGCGTTCCCGAAGACACGATCAGCCGCCTCGTCGAGAACAAGAATTATACGCCGGCATTCCTGCTGGGCATGTCCCGTGTTCTGGCGCAGCTCAAGGCGCAGAACACAGCGGCCTACATCGAACGCGCAGCGGAAGCGAATTCATATGGCGTCGCATACTTTTATTGGCGCCGGTCCGAGCTCATCGCGGTGCGGAGCGCCGAGCTTGGCGGTCTCGTCGCCTTCGTCCCTGTTGCCGGCCACGTCATCAACGTCACGCGCGACGGCAAGGCGGTCGCGGTGTTTCCGATCGACGATCTCGCCTGGACCGATCTATCGAAACGCACCTTCCTTGCGGCCAACGCCGAGCTTCGCCGCCGCAATCCAACGGGCGGCGCAGTGCTCGCAACGACCGGTCTGGTCACGCCGCTGGCGTCCGCGGAGATCAAGAAGCTCCGCTGGCAGATCGTTCAGATCAAGCCCACGCGTTGAGCGCCGGCTGCCCGCTCACGCCCCGGTTCTTAAGCTCCAGGCGGCGGCGGCAGGAACATGACCTCGTGCTTGGCGGAGAGCGCCACCACGTCGGGCGGGTTCTGGTCCTTCATCGAGTGGATGGCCCAGAACAGGTCGTAGAGCCGCCGCGTCGGCGAAACCCAGAAGAAGCACTTCACCGTCTGGTCGCTCTTGTTGAAGATGCCGTGCGGCTGGTTCATCGGCAGGCGGATCAGGTCGCCCGTGGTCGCCACGAACTCATGGCCGTCGAGCATGAGGTCGAACCGGCCGTCCAGCATGTATATGAACTCGTCCTGGGTCGGATGGATGTGCGGCGGCACGAAGGTTCCGGGCGGGAAGGTGGCGTGCCAGGAGAACGAGTGCTCGTTGAGCGACTTCGGCACATAGGTCTGGCCCAGGATGTTCCAGGAAATGCCGTCCAGGCCGGTGTTGGCCTTGGTGATTCCCGCTGTGAGCTGTTGCATCGGCTTCACACTCCCATGATCCGCTGGCCGCAGCGCATTCAACCATGACTGGAGACTGTGTGACACGATCCCGAACGGCACGAAAAGCCCCTTTTGACGACACCGTAAACAGGGCTGAGGTGGTCCGGCAATGCAAGCCGGGACACGGTTTTTGCGCCTTGCACCCAATTGTGCACTGCGCTAAGCCTCAATTGCCTGTCTTTGGAACGAATCCAGTCCTGTCCGGGGGATTTGATGGGGGGCTTGCGGCGTCTGGACCGGCGCCGGGAGCTCCGGGACCGGCTTTTGCGGGGCTGATTTAAGGGTCGGCGATGAGCGCGCTGCTGCAGGACTATCTGCCCCTGGTCATCTTCATCGCGGTTGCGCTGGGCCTAGGCCTTGCGCTGCTGATCGCGCCCTTCCTAGTCGCCTACAAAAGCCCCGATCCGGAAAAGCTCTCCGCCTACGAATGCGGCTTCAACGCCTTCGACGACGCGCGCATGAAATTCGACGTGCGCTTCTACCTGGTGGCGATCCTGTTCATCATCTTCGATCTCGAAGTCGCGTTCATGTTCCCCTGGGCCGTGGTGTTCGGCGAACTCGGCGCCTACGGATTCTGGTCGATGATGGTGTTCCTCGGCGTGCTGACCGTCGGCTTCGCCTATGAGTGGAAGAAGGGAGCGCTCGAATGGGATTGACCCCCCAGCGCTCCACGCTGGTGGCTCCGGCGGCCACCGGCATTCTCGATCCGCGCACCGGCAGGCCCATCGGCTCGGACGATCCGTATTTCATCGGCCTCAACAACGATCTGGCCGACAAGGGCTTCATCATCACCGCGACCGAGGACCTGATCGTCTGGGCGCGAACCGGCTCCCTGATGTGGATGACGTTCGGGCTCGCCTGTTGTGCGGTCGAAATGATGCAGATGTCGATGCCGCGCTATGACGCCGAGCGGTTCGGCTTTGCGCCTCGCGCCTCGCCACGCCAGTCGGACGTGATGATCGTCGCCGGCACGCTGACCAACAAGATGGCTCCGGCCCTGCGCAAGGTCTACGACCAGATGCCGGAGCCGCGCTACGTCATCTCGATGGGCAGTTGCGCCAACGGCGGCGGCTACTACCACTATTCCTATTCGGTGGTGCGCGGCTGCGACCGCATCGTGCCGGTCGACATCTACGTGCCCGGCTGCCCGCCGACCGCGGAGGCGCTTCTCTACGGCGTGCTGCTCCTGCAGAAGAAAATCCGCCGCACCGGCACGATCGAGCGCTGAGCAGGCCTGCGATGGACGACACGCTGGAACGACTGGGAGAGACGATCGCGGGCGCGCTCGCGGGCTCGGTCGTCGGCCATTGGGTCGCGCACGGCGAGCTCACCATTACCGCGACCGCCCGCGACATCGTCCAGGTCGTGACGTTCCTGCGCGACGACGAGCGCTGCCAGTTCTACGCTTTCATCGACATCACCGCGGTGGACTGGCCGGCCCGCGAGCGGCGTTTTGATGTCGTCTATCATTTCCTGTCTCCGACGAAGAACGTCCGCATCCGGGTGAAGATCGAGGCGGGCGAGGACACCCGCGTGCCGTCGATCATTGATGTGTTCCCCGGCGCCGACTGGTTCGAACGCGAGACCTACGATCTCTACGGCGTGCTGTTCACCGGCCATCCCGACATGCGGCGGCTCTTGACCGACTACGGCTTCGAGGGCCATCCGCTGCGCAAGGACTTCCCGCTGACCGGCTTCGTCGAGGTGCGCTACGACGACGAGCAGAAGCGCGTGGTCTACGACAAGGTGCGGCTCGCCCAGGAATTCCGCAATTTCGATTTCCTTTCGCCGTGGGAGGGCGCGGGATACGTGCCGCTGCCGGGCGATGAGAAGGCCAAGGGCGGATCCTGATGGCCGAGAACCTCCGCAATTTTACGATCAACTTCGGCCCGCAGCATCCGGCCGCGCACGGCGTGCTGCGGCTGGTACTCGAATTGGACGGAGAGATCGTGGAGCGCGTCGACCCGCACATCGGGCTCTTGCACCGCGGCACCGAGAAGCTGATCGAGCACAAGACCTACCTGCAGGCGATTCCGTATTTCGACCGGCTCGACTACGTCGCGCCGATGAACCAGGAGCACGCGTTCTGCCTCGCGGCGGAGAAGCTCCTGCATCTGCAGGTCCCCAAGCGCGCGCAGCTCATCCGCGTGCTGTTCTGCGAGATCGGGCGGCTCCTGTCGCACATCCTCAACGTCACGACCCAGGCGATGGACGTCGGCGCGCTCACCCCGCCGCTGTGGGGCTTCGAAGAGCGCGAGAAGCTGATGGTGTTCTACGAGCGCGCCTCGGGCTCGCGCATGCACGCGGCGTTCTTTCGCGTCGGCGGCGTGCATCAGGATTTGCCGCAAAAGCTGATCGACGACATCGAGGCTTTCTGCGATCCGTTCCTGAAGGTCTGCGACGACCTCGAAAGCCTGCTCACCGGCAACCGCATCTTCAAGCAGCGCAACGTGGACATCGGCGTGGTGAAGCTTTCCGACGCCTGGGCCTGGGGCTTTTCCGGCGTGATGGTGCGCGGCTCTGGCGCGGCCTGGGACCTGCGCAAGGCCCAGCCCTACGAGTGCTACTCCGAGCTCGATTTCGACATTCCCATCGGCAAGAACGGCGACTGCTACGACCGCTATTGCCTGCGCATGGAGGAGATGCGCCAGTCGATCCGCATCATGAAGCAGGTCATTAAAAAACTCCGCGAGCCGGAAGGGCAGGGGCCGGTCAGCGTCGTCGACAACAAGATCGTGCCGCCCAAGCGCGGCGAGATGAAGCAGTCGATGGAGGCCTTGATCCATCACTTCAAGCTCTACACCGAGGGCTTCCACGTGCCGGCCGGCGAAATCTACGCCGCGGTCGAGGCGCCCAAGGGCGAGTTCGGCGTCTATCTCGTGTCCGACGGCACCAACAAGCCCTACAAGTGCAAGATCCGCGCGCCGGGCTTCGCACACCTGCAGGCGATGGATTTTCTCTGCCGGGGCCACATGCTGGCGGACGTGTCGGCGATCCTCGGCTCGCTCGACATCGTGTTCGGGGAGGTCGATCGCTGATGGCCAACCGCCGCCTCGCACCGCCGAATTTACAGCCGAAGGAATTCGCCTTCACGGCGGAGAATTCCGCCTGGGCGAAAAAGCAGATCGAAAAATATCCGCCCGGCCGCCAGCAGTCGGCGATCATTCCTCTGTTGTGGCGGGCGCAGGAGCAGCACGGCGGCTGGCTGCCCGAGGCCGCGATCCGTCACGTCTCGGAAATGCTCGGCATGGCGCATATTCGCGCCCTCGAAGTGGCTACCTTCTACACGATGTTCCTGCTGGAGCCGTGCGGGAAGAAGGCGCACGTCCAGGTCTGCGGCACCACGCCCTGCATGCTGCGCGGCGCCGAGGCGATCTTCGAGGTCTGCAAGAAGCGCATCCATCATGACCCGGGACACGTCTCCGCCGACGGCGATTTCTCATGGGAAGAGGTCGAGTGCCTCGGCGCCTGCGTCAACGCGCCGATGGTGCTGATCTGGAGCGACACCTACGAGGATCTGACCGCGGAGAGCTTCGAGAAGGTGCTCGACGGGTTTGCCAAGGGACAGCCGGTGAAGCCCGGCCCGCAGATCGACCGCCAGTTTTCCGCCCCGGTCGGCGGCGCGACCACGCTGAAGTCCGAGAAGGTCTAGAGATGCTCGACGACAAGGACCGCATCTTCAAGAATTTGTACGGCCAGGGCGACTTCGGCCTCGAAGGCGCGAAAAAGCGCGGCTCGTGGGACGGCACCAAGGCGATCCTCGACAAGGGCCGCGACGCCATCGTCGCCGAGGTGAAGGCCTCGGGCCTGCGCGGCCGCGGCGGCGCGGGCTTCCCCACCGGCGTGAAATGGTCGTTCATGCCCAAGACCGTGGGCGAACGGCCGCACTATCTCGTGGTCAACGCCGACGAGTCCGAGCCCGGCACCTGCAAGGACCGCGAGATCATGCGGAACGATCCGCATCTTCTCATCGAGGGCTGCCTGATCGCCGGCCGCGCGATGGACTGCCGATCGGGCTATATCTACGTGCGCGGCGAATTCATCCGCGAGCGCGAACGGCTGCAGGCCGCGATCGACCAGGCTTACGAAGCCAGGCTGCTCGGCAAGGACAACATCCACGGCTACGACTTCGATCTTTACGTCCATCACGGCGCCGGGGCCTATATCTGCGGCGAGGAAATGGCGCTGCTGGAGAGCCTCGAAGGCAAGAAGGGCCAGCCCCGCTTAAAGCCGCCGTTCCCGGCGAACATGGGCCTCTACGGCTGCCCGACCACGGTCAACAACGTCGAGAGCATCGCGGTGGTCCCCGACATCATGCGGCGCGGCGGCGCATGGTTCGCCGGCATCGGACGGCCGAACAACACCGGCACCAAGCTGTTCTGCATCTCCGGCCATGTCGAGCGGCCCTGTACGGTCGAAGAGGCGATGGGCATTCCGCTGCGCGAGCTGATCGACACCCATTGTGGCGGCGTGCACGGCGGCTGGGGCAATCTGCTCGCGGTCATTCCCGGCGGCTCGTCGATGCCGCTCATCCCGGCGCATCAGTGCGATGAGCTGAAAATGGATTTCGACGGCTGCACGGCGCTCAAATCCTCGCTCGGCACCGCCGCGGTGATCGTCATGGACAAGTCCACCGACATCATCCGGGCGATGGCGCGCATCTCGTATTTCTACAAGCACGAAAGCTGCGGCCAGTGCACACCGTGCCGCGAGGGCATGGGCTGGATGTGGCGTGTGCTGACGCGGATGGCCGACGGCCGCGCGCTGAAGCGCGAGATCGATATGCTGTTCGATGTGACCAAGCAGATCGAAGGCCATACGATTTGCGCCTTCGGCGATGGCGCGGCCTGGCCGGTGCAAGGCCTGTTGCGGCACTTCCGGCCGGAGATCGAACGGCGCATCGACGAATACACCCGCAATGCCGAACGGCAGAGCGCGGTGCAGGTGGCGGCGGAGTAGCGGCGATGGATAACTATATGATTGAAATCGCAGCATTCGCCGTTGGGTCTATCCTCTACTTCGTCATTTTGGGCGTTCCTGCTGTGCAGATCGCACACAAAGCGGGATATTCGCGGTTTTGGGCACTCATTGTGTTCGTGCCGCTGATCAATCTAATCATGCTCTGGGCCTTTGCATTCGCGCGCTGGCCTGCGCTCCCTTCATACCAACAGAACTTGGGTGGTTCGCGATGAATCGGACGCTCTGAGAAAGCCCCACAGGTCGTTTGCATATGGCCAAGATCATCATCGACGGCACCGAAGTGGACGTTCCGCCGGAGTTCACGTTGCTGCAGGCGGCGGAGGCCGCGGGCGCGGAGATTCCGCGCTTCTGCTTCCACGAGCGGCTGTCGATCGCCGGCAACTGCCGGATGTGTCTGGTCGAGCTGAAAGGTTCGCCGAAGCCGGTGGCGTCCTGCGCCTGGGGCGTGCGCGACTGCCGGCCCGGCCCGAATGGCGAGCCGCCGATCGTCAACACCAAGTCGCCGATGGTGCGCAAGGCGCGCGAAGGGGTGATGGAATTCCTGCTGATCAACCATCCGCTCGACTGCCCGATCTGCGACCAGGGCGGCGAATGCGACCTGCAGGACCAGGCGATGGCCTATGGCGTCGACTCCAGCCGCTATCACGAGAACAAGCGCGCGGTCGAGAACAAGTACATCGGGCCCCTGGTCAAGACGATCATGAACCGCTGCATCCACTGCACGCGATGCATCCGCTTCTCGGCGGAGGTGGCGGGCGTGCCCGAGCTCGGCGCCATCGGCCGCGGCGAGGACATGGAGATCACCACCTATCTCGAACAGGCGATGAGCTCGGAGCTGCAGGGCAACGTGGTCGATCTCTGCCCGGTCGGCGCGCTGACGTCCAAGCCTTATGCCTTCGCGGCGCGGCCGTGGGAATTGTCCAAGACCGAGACCATCGATGTGATGGACGCGGTCGGCTCGGCCATTCGCATCGACACCCGCGGCCGCGAGGTGCTGCGCATCCTGCCGCGCGTCAACGATGACGTGAACGAGGAGTGGATTTCCGACAAGACCCGCCACGTCGTCGATGGGCTCCGCACCCAGCGGCTCGACCAGCCCTACATCCGCCAGAACGGCCGTCTCATTCCGGCATCGTGGCCGCAGGCCTTCGAAGCGATTGCCGCGAAGGCCAGGGCGGCGACGCCTGAACGCATCGGTGCCATCGCCGGCGATCTTGCGGCGGTCGAGGAGATGTACGCGCTCAAGGATTTGATGACGCGGATGGGCGTGAAGAATATCGCCAGCCAGGACAACGCCCCGTTCAATCCGGAGCAGGGGCGGGCGACCTATCTGTTCAACGCCACCATCGCCGGCATCGAACGCGCCGACGCGCTGCTCATTATCGGCTCGAACCCACGCCGCGAGGCGGCCGTGCTCAACGCGCGCATCCGCAAGCGCTGGCGCGCCGGCAAATTCCCCGTGGCGCTGATCGGCGAGAAGGTCGATCTGACCTATCCCTACGACTATCTCGGCGCCGGTCCCGACACGCTGACCGAGTTGGTCGCCGGAAAGCACAGCTTCGCGGAGGTGCTCAAAGGCGCCGAGCGACCGCTGATCATCGTCGGCGCGGGCGCCTTGGCGCGTCCCGATGGCGCAGCCATCGCGGCGCTGGCGGCCAAGGCCGCGACCGAGTTCCACGCGGTCAAAGAAGGCTGGAACGGCTACAGCGTGCTGCACACGGCGGCCTCGCGGGTCGGCGCGCTGGAAATCGGCTTTGTGCCGGGCGAAGGCGCGCTCAACGCCGCCGCGATGACCAGGCCCGGCGCGCTCGACCTGATTTTCCTGCTTGGCGCCGACGAGGTGGACGTGCCGCCCGGCGCTTTTGTCGTCTACATCGGCACCCACGGCGACAGCGGCGCACACCGCGCCGACGTGATCCTGCCGGGCGCGGCCTATCCGGAAAAATCCGGCCTCTACGTCAACACCGAGGGCCGGGTGCAGCTGTCTAACCGCGCGAGCTTCCCGCCGGGCGACGCGCGCGAGGACTGGTCGATCCTGCGCGCGCTCTCCGACATGCTCGGCCGGAAGCTGCCCTATGACTCGCTTTCCGCGCTGCGCGCGGCCCTGTTCAAGGAGCGCCCGCAGTTGGCGCGGATCGGCCAGATCGTGCCGACCGGGCCGGCCGACATCCGCCAGCTCTCGGCACTCAAGGGCGAGATCGACAAGGCGCCGTTCTGCGGGGCCATCGACGACTTCTACCTCACCAATCCGATCGCGCGGGCATCCGCGGTGATGGCCGAATGCTCGGCGCTGGCCGAAGGGCGCGGCGCCATGAGCGCGGCGGAGTAGGGGCCATGCTGGAATTCTGGACCGCGGATCTGTGGCCGCTGATCGTGATCGTCGCGCAGTCGCTGATGCTGCTCGTGATCCTGCTCGTCTCCATTGCCTATGTGCTGCTGGCCGACCGAAAAATCTGGGCGGCGGTGCAACTCCGCCGCGGGCCCAACGTGGTCGGGCCGTGGGGTCTGCTGCAATCCTTCGCCGATCTTCTGAAATTCGTGTTCAAGGAGCCGGTCATTCCGTCCGGCTCCAACAAGGGCGTGTTTCTCCTCGCCCCGCTTGTCACCTGCACCCTGGCGCTCGGCGCCTGGGCGGTGATCCCGGTCAATGCGGGCTGGATGATCGCCGACCTCAATGTGGGCGTGCTGTACATCTTCGCGATCTCGTCGCTGATGGTCTACGGTATCATCATGGCGGGCTGGGCGTCGAACTCGAAGTATGCGTTCCTGTCAGCCGTTCGCTCGGCGGCGCAGATGGTGTCCTACGAGGTCTCGATCGGCTTCGTCATCATCACCGTGCTGCTCTGCGCAGGCTCGCTCAAGCTCTCGGCGATCGTCGAAGCGCAGAACCACGGGCTTGCGACGATGATCGGCCTGCCCTGGCTCAGCTTTCTGAACTGGTACTGGTTGCCGCTCCTGCCGATGTTCGTGGTGTTCTATGTCTCGGCGCTGGCCGAGACCAACCGGCCGCCGTTCGACCTGGTGGAAGCCGAGTCCGAGCTGGTTGCAGGCTTCATGGTCGAGTACGGCTCGTCGCCCTACATGATGTTCATGCTCGGCGAATACGTTGCCATCGCCACCATGTGCGCCATGGGCACGATCCTGTTCCTTGGCGGCTGGCTGCCGCCGATCGCGGTGGCGCCGTTCACCTGGGTGCCGGGGGTGATCTGGTTCGTGCTCAAGGCCCTGTTCATGTTCTTCCTGTTCGCCATGGCCAAGGCGGTCGTGCCGCGCTACCGCTACGACCAGTTGATGCGGCTCGGCTGGAAGGTGTTTCTGCCGATCTCACTGGCGATGGTGGTGATCGTCGCGGCGGTTCTGCAATTCGGCGGATTGGCGCCGAAAGGGTGATGCGATGAGGCTCGATCAGGCTGCGCGATCCATTTTCCTTATGGAGTTCGTTTCGGCGTTCTTCCTCGGCATGCGCTATTTCTTCAGGCCCAAGGCGACCTTGAACTATCCGTTCGAGAAGGGGCCGATCTCGCCGCGCTTTCGCGGCGAGCATGCGCTGCGCCGCTATCCGAACGGCGAGGAGCGCTGCATCGCCTGCAAGCTCTGCGAGGCGATCTGCCCGGCGCAGGCCATCACCATCGAAGCGGGCCCCCGGCGGAACGACGGCACGCGCCGCACCACGCGTTACGACATCGACATGGTGAAGTGCATCTACTGCGGCCTCTGCCAGGAGGCCTGCCCGGTCGACGCCATCGTCGAGGGGCCGAACTTCGAGTTCGCCGCCGAGACCCGCGAGGAACTCTACTACGACAAGGAAAAGCTCCTGGCGAACGGCGACCGCTGGGAGCGCGAGATCGCCAAGAACATCGCGCTCGACGCGCCGTACCGGTGAGGGCGAACGTCCGATGATCCTGCCCGCGACACTCCTGCCCGCCGTGTTTTTCTACCTGTTCGCCGGCATGTGCGTGGCCTGCGCCTTCATGGTGATCGCCGGAAAGAACCCGGTGCATTCGGTGCTCTATCTCATTCTCGCCTTCGTCAACGCCTCGGGCCTGTTCGTGCTGATGGGCGCCGAATTCCTGGCGATGATTCTGATCGTGGTCTATGTCGGCGCGGTCGCGGTGCTGTTCCTCTTCGTCGTGATGATGCTCGACGTCGATTTCACCGAACTGCGCCAGGGCGTCCTGCAATATCTGCCGATCGGAATTGTCGTCGGCGTGATCTTCTTCTTCGAGCTTGTCGCCGTTGTCGGCGCCTGGGTCATCGCGCCCGGCATGCCGCAGGCCATCTCGTCGCCGACACCCACGACCATCACCAACACCGAGGCGCTCGGCCGGGTGCTCTATACGCAATATGTCTACTATTTCCAGGCTGCGGGCCTCGTCCTGCTGGTCGCCATGATCGGCGCCATCGTGCTGACGCTGCGTCACAAGCCCAACGTCAAGCGCCAGAACATCTCCGACCAGGTCGCGCGCACCAAGGAAACCGCGATGGAAGTCCGTCAGGTCCGGCCGGGGCAGGGGATATGAGATGACCATCGGCCTTGGCCATTATCTCTCCGTCGGCGCGATCCTGTTCACGATCGGCATCTTCGGCATCTTCCTCAACCGGAAGAACGTGATCGTCATCCTGATGTCGATCGAGCTGATCCTGCTCGCGGTCAACATCAACTTCGTCGCGTTCTCGGCCCACCTTGGCGACCTCGTCGGCCAGGTGTTCGCGCTGATCGTGCTGACGGTCGCGGCGGCGGAAGCCGCGATCGGGCTTGCCATCCTCGTCGTCTATTTCCGCAACCGCGGCTCTATCGCGGTCGAGGACATCAACCTGATGAAGGGCTGACACGCATGATCCCGAAAAGTGGGAACCGGTTCCCCGCCTTCGCGAAGCCCGCTTCGGCGGGCGAAGGAAGGTCGGACCAGATCATGCGTCCGGAGAACTAAGAATGTATCAGGCGATCGTCCTCCTGCCGCTGCTGGGTGCCATTCTCGCGGGCATGATCGCGCTCGCCGGCGCGCGCGCGCGTTTTCCTGGCGCGGAGCCGTCGGACGACCACCACGCTCCGCACGCGGACCATGCGGCGCATGCGCATCCCGCGGGCGGTCACGACGATCACCACGGGCCGGTCGAGCCGCCGGCCGCTGGGTCCCGTGCGGCCGAGGTCATCACCACGTCGCTGCTGATGATCGCGGCGGTGCTGTCATGGATCGCGCTCTGGCGCGTCGGCTTCGGCCACCACGACGAGCGCATCCGGCTGTTCACCTGGATCATCTCGGCCGATCTGAAACTGGACTGGTCGCTCCGCATCGACACGCTCACCGCCGTGATGCTGGTGGTGGTCAACACCGTGTCGGCGCTCGTGCATCTCTATTCCGTCGGCTACATGGCCGAGGACCCGTACCGGCCGCGGTTCTTCGCCTACCTCTCGCTCTTCACCTTCGCCATGCTGGCGCTGGTGACCGCAGACAACCTCGCACAGATGTTCTTCGGCTGGGAGGGCGTGGGGCTCGCGAGCTATCTGCTCATCGGGTTCTGGTATCACAAGCCCGAGGCGAACGCGGCGGCGATCAAGGCTTTCGTCGTCAACCGCGTCGGCGACTTCGGCTTCGCGCTCGGAATCTTCGCCGTGTTCCTGATGACCAAGTCGATCGACTTCGACACCATCTTCGCGCAGGCTCCAGGCCTTGCCGGCAAAACCATCGACTTCTTCGGCTGGCACGCCGACGCGCTGACGCTCATTTGCCTGCTGCTGTTCATGGGGGCGATGGGCAAGTCGGCGCAGTTCCTGCTGCACACCTGGCTGCCGGACGCGATGGAGGGGCCGACGCCGGTCTCCGCGCTGATCCACGCCGCGACTATGGTCACCGCCGGCGTTTTCATGGTGGCGCGGCTGTCGCCGCTGTTCGAGCTCGCTCCCAACGCGCTGGCCTTCGTCACGCTCGTTGGCGCCACCACGGCCTTCTTCGCCGCGACCGTCGGCCTCGTTCAGAACGACATCAAGCGGATCGTCGCCTATTCGACCTGCTCGCAGCTCGGCTACATGTTCGTGGCGATGGGGGTGGGCGCCTATTCGGTCGGCATGTTCCACCTGTTCACGCACGCCTTCTTCAAGGCGCTTCTGTTTCTCGGCTCCGGCTCCGTGATCATGGCGATGCACCACGAGCAGGACATCCGCAACATGGGCGGGCTGAAGAACAAGATCCCGTTCACCTACTGGTGCATGGTGATCGGCACCCTGGCGTTGACCGGCTTCCCGCTCACCGCCGGGTACTTCTCCAAGGACGCCATCATCGAGGCGGCCTATGCCGGCAAGAATCCATTCGCGATCTACGCCTTCGTGATGACGGTGATCGCCGCCGGCATGACCGCGTTCTACTCGTGGCGGCTGATCTACAAGACCTTCCACGGCGCGCCGCACGACCGACACCACTACGAGGCGGCGCACGAGAGCCCGCCGGTGATCCTCATTCCGCTCGGCGTTCTGGCGATAGGCTCGCTCGGCGCGGGCTTCGCCTTCAAGGAATTCTTCGCCGGCCACCACATCGCCGAATTCTTCCGCGAGTCGCTCAAGCAGGGCGACATCATCGACGCCATGCATCACGTGCCGCTGGCGGTGGTCTGGCTGCCGACCGCGATGATGGCGCTCGGCTGGGGCGTCGCCGCCTACATTTATCTGCTGCATCCGGAGATTGCGCCGCGGATCGCCAAGCAGCACGACGCGCTGTACCGCTTCCTGCTCAACAAATGGTATTTCGACGAACTGTATGACCTGATCTTCGTGCGGCCTGCGCTGTGGTTCGGCCGCGTGTTCTGGAAGGGCGGCGACGGCTACGTGATCGACGGCTTCGGGCCCGACGGCGTGTCGGCCCGCGTCCTCGATGTCACCCGCAATGTCGTGCGGCTGCAGACCGGCTACCTCTACCACTACGCGTTCGCCATGCTGATCGGGGCCGCGGCCCTCATCACCTGGTTCATGTTCTCCGGCAGCGGAGCGCACTGATGGCGAACTGGCCGGTCCTCTCCGTCACCACCTTCCTGCCGCTCGTCGGCGTGCTGTTCCTGATGCTGCTTCGAACCGACGAGGCCGGCGCGCGCAACGCCCGCTGGATCGCGTTCTGGACCACGCTGATCACCTTCGCGGTCTCGCTGCAGCTTGTCTGGCGTTTCGACCCGAGCTCGCCGGAATTCCAGTTCGTCGAGAAGCGCCCCTGGCTTGCAGGCTTCGGCACCTACCACATGGGCGTGGATGGTATTTCGCTGCCGCTCGTCATCCTCACCACGGCGATCATGCCGCTCTGCATTGCGGCGAGCTGGCGCGCCATCCAGGTCCGCGTCCGCGAATACATGATCGCGTTCCTGGCGCTGGAAACGCTGATGATCGGCACGTTCTCCGCGCTCGATCTCGTGCTGTTCTACCTGTTCTTCGAAGGCGGCCTCATTCCGATGTTCCTCATCATCGGCGTCTGGGGCGGGCCGCGCCGGGTCTATGCGAGCTTCAAGTTCTTCCTCTACACCCTGGCCGGCTCGGTGCTGATGCTGCTCGCCATCATGGCGATGTACTGGCAGTCCGGCACGACCGACATCACCGTGCTGCTGCGCCACGCCTTCCCGCGCGAGATGCAGCCATGGCTGTGGATCGCCTTCTTCGCCTCGTTCGCGGTGAAGATGCCGATGTGGCCGGTGCACACCTGGCTGCCGGACGCGCATGTCGAGGCGCCGACCGCGGGCTCGGTCGTTCTTGCCGCGATCCTTCTCAAGATGGGCGGCTACGGGTTCCTGCGCTTCTCGCTGCCGATGTTCCCGTTCGCCTCGAACGACTTCGCGCCGTTCGTGTTCACGCTGTCGGTGATCGCGATCATCTACACCTCGCTGGTCGCGATGGTGCAGGAGGACATGAAGAAGCTCATCGCCTATTCGTCGGTGGCGCACATGGGCTTCGTCACCATGGGCATCTTCGCGGCCACGTCGCAGGGCGTGGCCGGCGGCATCTTCCAGATGGTGTCGCATGGCGTCGTGTCCGCCGCGCTGTTCCTCTGCGTCGGCGTGGTCTACGACCGTATGCACAGCCGCGAGATTTCGACCTATGGCGGCCTCGTCAACCGCATGCCGGTCTATGCCGCGGTGTTCATGCTGTTCACCATGGCCAATGTCGGCCTGCCGGGGACCTCGGGCTTCGTCGGCGAGTTCCTGACGCTGCTTGGCACATTCCGGGTCAACATCACGGTCGCGGCGCTCGCCACCATCGGCGTGATCCTGTCGGCCTGCTATGCGCTCTGGCTTTATCGCAAGCTGATCTTCGGCAAGCTGGAAAAGCCTAGTCTTGCCAACATCACCGACATGGGCTGGCGCGAGATCGCGATTTTCGCGCCGCTGATCGTCCTGACGCTGCTGCTCGGATTCTATCCCAAGCCCGTGCTCGACATGTCAGCCGCGTCGGTAACGGCGCTGCTCGACAACTACCAGCAAGCGCTCGGCGCGGCGAAATCCGCCGCGCTGGTGAAGTGAGGCCCTGCCGATGAATGGTGTTGCCCTCTCGTCGATGACGCAGGCCCTGCCGGAAATCGTGCTGGCGGTTGGCGCCATGGGCCTATTGATGCTTGGCGCCTATCGCGAGCGCAGCACCCAGGTCGTCAATCTGGGCGCGATCATGCTGCTGGTCGCAGCGGGCCTGATCGCGCTCAGCATCCCGAACGGACGGATTTTCGGCGGCAGCTTCATCGTCGATGACTTCGCGCGCTACCTGAAGATTCTGGTCTATATCGGCTCGGGTGCCGCAATCGTTCTGTCGCTGGATTATCTCGCGGCCGAGAAGCAGGAGAAGTTCGAATATCCCATCCTCATCCTGCTCTCGACGGTCGGCATGGGCATGCTGATCTCGGCCGGCGACCTGATTGCGCTCTATCTCGGGCTCGAACTGATGAGCCTCGCGCTTTACGTGGTGGCCGCATCGAACCGCGATTCCGTGCAGTCGACGGAAGCAGGCCTGAAATACTTCGTGCTCGGTGCGTTGTCGTCGGGGATGCTGCTCTACGGCTGCTCGCTCATCTACGGCTTCACCGGCAACGTGTCCTTCGTGGGCATCGCCAAGGCGTCGGGCCAGGGCGGCCTCGGGCTCACCTTCGGGCTGGTGTTCCTGTTCGCGGGCTTCTGCTTCAAGGTGTCCGCGGTGCCGTTCCACATGTGGACGCCGGACGTGTACGAGGGCGCGCCGACGCCGGTGACGGCGTTCTTCGCGGCCGCTCCCAAGATCGCCGCCATGGCGATCTTCGCCCGCGCCACCATCAGCGCGTTTCCCGCCATCACCCTGCAATGGCAGCAGATCGTGGTGTTCGTCTCGATCGCCTCGATGGCGCTCGGCGCGTTCGCGGCGATCGGCCAGCACAACATCAAGCGGCTGATGGCCTATTCCTCGATCGGCCACATGGGCTTTGCGCTGGTCGGGCTTGCCGCCGGCACCGCCGAAGGCATCCAGGGCGTGCTGGTCTATATGGCGATCTATCTCGCCATGACGGTCGGCACATTCGCGGTGATCCTGTCGATGCGCCGCAGCGAGGGCATGGTCGAGGAGATCAGCGATCTGGCGGGGCTTGCCCGCACCAATCCGCCGCTGGCGTTCTTCCTGGCGCTGCTCCTGTTCTCGCTCGCCGGGATTCCGCCGCTCGCCGGCTTTTTCGCGAAATACTACGTGTTCCTCGGCGCGATCAAGGCGGGCCTCTACGGGCTCGCGGTGATCGGCGTGCTGGCGAGCGTGGTGGGCGCCTATTACTACCTGTTGATCGTCAAGACGATGTATTTCGACGAGCCGGCCAAGAACTTCAAGCCGGTGCCATTCGAGTTGAAAGCCATGCTCGGCATCGCCGGCCTGTTCAACCTGCTCTACTTCGTCTACCCCGCGCCGCTGATCACCGCCGCGGGCATCGCTGCGAAATCGCTGTTCTGATGCAGCTCGACCCCACGGCTCAGGCGGCCGGGGTGCATCTCATCGCTCACGACACGATCGGCTCGACCAACGCGGAGGCGCTGGGCCTCGCGCGCGCGGGCGAGCGCGGGCTGCTGTGGGTCACCGCCAAGCGCCAGACCGCGGGCCGCGGCCGGCGCGGCCGGACCTGGGTGTCGGAGCCGGGCAATCTTTATGCGAGCCTGCTGCTGACCGACCCGGCGGCGCCGGAGCGGTTTCCGGAATTGTCGTTCGTTGCGGCGCTGGCGCTGCACGACGCCATCGGCGGGCGCATTCCGGGACTGGCCTCGCGCGTCGTCCTGAAATGGCCCAACGACCTCCTGATCGACCGCAACAAGTTCGCGGGCATCCTGGTCGAGGGCGAGGGGACGAGCGTCTCGATCGGCATCGGCGTCAATTGCGTGCATCATCCGGCCGGAACCGAATATCCCGCGACCGATCTCGCCGTGGCGGGGGTGCGGGCCACCCCGGAAAGCCTGTTCGGGCCGCTCACCGCGGCGATGACCGCGCGCCTGGCGGACTGGAACCGGGGCTCGGGCTTTGCCGCGATCCGCGCCGGCTGGCTCGCGCGGGCCGCGGGCCTGGGCAAGCCGATCCGGGTGAAGGCGGGCGAGGCTGAGGTTTCGGGCCAGTTCGAGACCATCGACGAAACCGGCCGCTTGGTTCTTCGTCTCGCGGATGGGACAATGCGGAACGTGACGGCGGGCGACGTGTTCCCTTACGTTTCTTTGGCAAGGCAATAGGCGAATGGCCGGTCCGCAGGGCGAGCTCGTGTTCGCGCCGCTCGGCGGCGTCGGCGAGATCGGCATGAACCTGTCGATCTACGGGCTCGGCGACGCGCGGCGGCGAAGCTGGCTGATCATCGACGTCGGCGTATCGTTTGCGAGCGAAGACAACCTGCCGGGCATCGACCTCGTGTTTCCCGATATCCGCTATCTCGTGGAGGAGCGCCGCAACCTTGTCGGCATCGTGCTCACCCACGCGCATGAGGATCACTACGGCGCGCTGCTCGACCTCTGGCCCAGGCTGAAGGTGCCGGTCTATGCGACGCCCTTCACCGCGGCGCTGCTCGCCGCCAAGCGCCAGGGCGAATATGGCGCGCCCGATATTCCGGTCACCGAGATCGCGCTCGGCTCGCGTTTCAACGTCGGGCCGTTCGACATCGAGCTCGTCTCGGTCGCCCATTCGATTCCGGAATCCAACGCGCTGATTCTGCGCACGCCGCACGGCAACGTGCTGCACACCGGCGACTGGAAGATCGACCCGACGCCGGTGCTGGGCCTGCCGACCGACGAGGCGAAATTGCGCGCACTCGGCGATGAGGGCTGCATCGCGCTGATCGGCGATTCCACCAACGCCGTCCGGGAAGGGCGCTCGCCGTCGGAATCCGACGTGGCCAAGACCTTGACCGAGTTGATCGTGAAGGCGCCGCGGCGCGTCGCGGTCACCACCTTCGCCTCCAACGTCGCGCGTATCAAGGCGGTCGCCGACGCCGCGCGCCGGGCGGAGCGCGAGGTGGTCGTGGTCGGCCGCGCCATGGAGCGCGTCATCCATGTGGCGCGCGAGACCGGCTATCTCGACGGCGTGCAGCCGTTTCACGGCATGGACATCTACGGCCACCTGCCGCCCGACAAGGTGGTGGCGCTCTGCACCGGCAGCCAAGGCGAGCCCCGCGCGGCGCTGGCGCGGATGGCCGCCGACGAGCATCCCGAGGTGGCGCTGTCGAAGGGCGACCGGGTGATCTTCTCCTCGCGCCCCATCCCCGGCAACGAGAAGGCTATCGGCCGGGTCGTCAACGGGCTGATCGACCAGGGCGTCGAGGTCATCACCGACCGCACTCACCTGGTGCACGTGTCGGGCCATCCGCGCCAGGCCGAGCTCGAAGAGATGATCGGCTGGGTTAAGCCGCGGACCGTCATTCCCGTGCACGGCGAGGCGCTGCATCTGTCGGAGCACGCAAGCCTGGCGCGGCGGCTCGGCGCCAGGACGCTGATGATCCGCAACGGCGATCTGGTCCGGCTCGCGCCGGGCGCGCCGGAGATCGTCGACGAGGTGCCGGCAGGGCGCATCTACAAGGACGGCTCGCTCTTGATCGAGGCGGTGTCGCGCACCGTCGCCGACCGCAAGCGCCTGAGCTTCTCTGGCATGATCAGCATCGCCATCGCGATCAACGAAAAGGGGGCGATGCTCGCCGACCCGGAGATCGAGCTGATCGGCATCCCGGACAAGACCGCCGACGGCCAGCCGATGGGGGATGTCGCCTACAACGCCGTGGTCGAGACCTTCGACTCGCTGCCGAAGCCGCGCCGGCGCGATCCGGATTCGGTCGGCGAAGCGATCAGCCGGGGCGTGCGCGCCGCGGTGGCGCAGCACTGGCGCAAGAAGCCGAACGTCACCGTGCATGTCCTGATCGTGTGAGGCCGCGGCCCCGGCTGGCAGTGCGGGCGCAAGCCCGGTAGGAATAGGGTGCCGGGCCGCAAGAGAACCACGAGAGAATGCCATGATTGGACGGCTCAACCACGTCGCCATCGCGGTCCGCGACATCGCCAAGGCCGCTGAGGTCTATCGCAGCACGCTCGGTGCCGCCGTGTCCGCCGTCGTGCCGCAGCCCGCGCACGGCGTGAATACGGTGTTCATCACCCTGCCCAACACCAAGATCGAGCTGCTGGAGCCGATCGGGGCGGATTCGCCGATCGCGAAGTTTCTGGAGCGAAACCCCGACGGCGGCATCCACCACGTCTGCTACGAGGTGGACGACATCCTGGCGGCGCGCGACCGGCTCAAGGCGGCCGGCGCCCGCGTGCTCGGCGATGGCACGCCCAAGATCGGCGCCCACGACAAGCCGGTGCTGTTCCTGCATCCCAAGGATTTCTGCGGCACCCTGGTCGAGCTCGAGCAGGCGTGATGGCGACCACGACGGCCATCGCGATCTACTTCCTGATCTGGTGGATCGTGCTGTTCGCTGTGCTGCCGTGGGGCGTGCGTGCCCAGGGAGAGGAAAGCCCGCCGGGCACAGATCCCGGAGCGCCGTCGCTGCCGCGGCTTCTGAGCAAGGTGATCTGGACCACGGTGGTCACGACCGTGGTCTGGGGCCTCTGCGCCTGGGCCTATGTCAGAGGCTATGTCACGCTCGATGGGCTGGCCTCGCTCATGGGCCTGCCACAACTGGAGCGATAGGCAAAAAAATAGAGCAGGGACAATGCCCTGCTCGAAAAGCCTGAAGTTCAGTCCTAGCCTCGATACGCACTACATTTCGAGGTCGCGCGTTGCGCGTTTTTTGGCTTTTCCTCCCGAGACGTGGGCCGAATTGGGCACTGCCCCGCACGGTGAATCGACGTTAGCCCATCCCGTTGCCCTTGTCATTCTTGCACCGCAGCATGAGTGTGGGCGCATTCTCGGGCGCTTGGCGCAAAGCCCTTGGCGCGCTTGTATTTTTAGGCCCGATCCGCTTTCACTGCGGCAATTGCGCCGCCCTTTCGATTCTCGAGACCTGACATGCGCCTGTCCCGCTTCTTCCTGCCGATCCTGCGCGAGACGCCGAAGGAGGCCGAGATCGTCTCCCATCGGCTGATGCTGCGCGCCGGCATGATGCGGCAGGAGGCGGCCGGAATTTATGCCTTCCTGCCGCTCGGGCTGCGGGTGCTGAAGAAGATCGAGCAGATCGTGCGCGAGGAGCAGAACCGTGCTGGCGCCGTCGAACTGCTGATGCCGACCATCCAGTCGGCCGATCTCTGGCGGGAAAGCGGGCGCTACGAGGCCTATGGCAAGGAGATGCTGCGCATCCAGGACCGCCACGAGCGCGATATGCTCTACGGCCCGACCAACGAGGAGATGATCACGGATATCTTCCGGTCCTACGTGCGCTCCTACAAGGACCTGCCGCTCAATCTCTACCACATCCAATGGAAGTTCCGGGACGAGGTGCGCCCGCGCTTCGGGCTGATGCGCGGCCGCGAATTCCTGATGAAGGACGCCTATTCGTTCGACGTCGACCAAGCCGGCGCGCGGCACTCCTACAACAAGATGTTCGTCGCTTACCTGCGCACGTTCGCGCGGCTGGGGCTCAAGTCGATCCCGATGGTCGCCGACACCGGCCCGATCGGCGGCAACCTGAGCCACGAGTTCATTATCCTGGCCTCGACCGGCGAGTCCGAGGTCTATTGCCACAAGGATTATCTGGATTTTCCGGTGCCCGGCGCGGACGTCGATTTCGACGATATCGCGGGGCTGCAATCGCATGTCGACAAGTGGACCTCGCTTTACGCCGCCACCTCCGAAAAACACGACGCCGCGGCGTTCGGCCAGATCCCCGCCGACAAGCAGGTCTCGGCGCGCGGCATCGAGGTCGGGCACATCTTCTATTTCGGCACCAAGTATTCCGAGCCGATGAAGGCCGTGGTCAGCGGCCCCGACGGCGTCGAGAAGCCGGTCCACATGGGATCCTACGGCATCGGGCCGAGCCGGCTTGTTGCCGCCATCATCGAAGCCTCCCATGACGACGCGGGAATCAAGTGGCCGGAGGCGGTGGCTCCATTCAAGGTGGCGATCCTCAATCTCAAGCAGGGCGACAGCGCGACCGACGCCGCCTGCGAAAGCCTCTACCGCGATTTGATGGGCAAGGGGGTCGACGCGCTGTACGACGATACCGATCAGCGGGCGGGCGCCAAATTCGCCACCGCCGACCTGATCGGCGTACCATGGCAGGTGGTGATTGGGCCAAAGGGCGTCGCTTCGGGGACGTTCGAGGTCAAGAAGCGGGCAGACGGCACCCGGGAAAATCTGAGCCCGGCGGCCACGCTCGACCTCCTGTCGCGATGAAGCTGTGCGTTTCTTGAAGGGGCGTGCCGCCGAAGCTGGCTTGAATCCGCCAGTTATCCGACTAGCGTATTGGATCAACGGCTTAGTTTTTTGAGCTTTCGATTTCGTGCCGTGGCGTTGCAGGGCTGATTTTTTCGCCCGCGATTTTACACCACCAACCACCCATTTCCGCCCGACCACGGGCCACACACCAACCCGGCCGTTAGGCCGTGTACCGCCGTCAGTGACGGCAATTCAGCAAAATCATTTGCAACACAAGGAAGCATTATGACTGACTACAGACTGCTATTTGATCGTTTGATATTCACCGCCGCCAGAGCCGCAGAATGGCGACGTGGCGTGATGGCGAGGCATCCGGGCGACCCACGCAACGGCCGTGCGATTCAATCGCTCAGTGGGCTTGCCAAGGCCAAATATGCCGACGTTTCGCCAACCGCTTGGGACGCTCTAGCGCCCTACATAGACCGCGACTGTCTCAACGAGGCCATCAACCAGGCCAACCGCGCCGTCGGGTTTAGTAGCCATCCGCACGGGTTTGACGAATACGTGAAATCCATCGCAACGCTGGCCCAGACCTATGCGCTGCCTGCGTCGATTGGCGGTGCGCAGTGAACGATCTTTCCAACATGAACCGGCTGCGCAAGGAAATGGACTTGCCGCCGCTCCCCGCCAACGATAACGCGCCAGCCAAGCCTTTGCCGGTCATCGACCCCCGAACATGGCAAGGCGTGCCCGTGAAGGAACGCCAGTGGTTCGTGGAGGGGCTAATCCCGGCCGGTACGGTTACGTCGCTCAGCGGCGACGGCGGCACCGGCAAGAGCCAGTTGGCTCTGCAACTCATTGCCGCGTCGGCGCTGCGCTGCGACTGGCTGGGTATGCCGGTGGCGGAAGGCCCATGCCTCTACTACGGCGCAGAGGATACCGCCGATGAACTACATCGGCGGCTGGCGTGCATAGTCGAACACCACAACCGCACGCTTGCGGACCTGACCGGCGTTCGGCTTGTCCCTATGGCGGAGCGAGACGCGGTGCTGGCCATGCCGAACCGGTTTGGACAAATGGAGCCAACGCCAGCGTTCAAGGAGCTTTGCTGGGAAGCAGGCCAGTTGAGGCCCAAGCTAATCGTCATCGACACCAGTGCGGACGCATTCGGCGGCGATGAAATCAAGCGAAATCAAGTCCGGCAATTTGTCAGTACGCTTCGGTCGTTGGCAATCGAGATTGATTGCGCGGTGCTGTTGCTCAGCCATCCCAGCCTAACCGGGGGATGTCCCGTTTTTTGTTGAACATTGCGAAGCGGTCGCTGCCAAGATTGACGTTACGCGGCGCTGGCTTGGTGAGCAAGGATGCCGTGTGTTGAGCCTCTTTGTTGATGAGCTGCGAGGGCGGCTCGCAATGCCGGCAGATGTT
>CAMAWG010000044.1 GCA_945861855.1 Rhodoplanes serenus | reverse complement strand
GACAGGCCCGGCAGCGGCAGCATAGGGTCATACATGGCGGGTGTGGCTTTCCTGAAATTGCGTAGTTTTGATTCGAGACCAAAATCATACGCTGAATCAGTACTTTAAGGCACAACCGCCTGCTAGTCGTGAATAATTCGGGCTAGCTCGTCGATGATCTCCATCGCTCGCACCTTGGGCGCGCCTGATACCGTGCCGGCCGGGAATCCCGCCGCCAGCGCTTCGAGCGCATCGTATTTGTTGTCCAATTCGCCCTCGACGTTGGAGACGATGTGCATGACATGACTGTAGCGCTCGACGGAGAACTGATCGGTGACCTTGACGGTGCCGATCCTTGCAACGCGGCCGACGTCGTTGCGCCCGAGATCGAGCAGCATCAGATGCTCGGCGCGCTCCTTCGGATCGGCGAGCAGTTGCTCCTCCAGCGCCTTGTCCTCGTCCGAGGTCGCGCCGCGCGGGCGGGTGCCGGCGAGCGGGCGAATCGTCACCGTGCCGTCGCGCAACCGCACCAATACCTCGGGACTCGATCCCGCGATCGCATAGGTGCCGAAATCGAGGAAATAGAGGAACGGCGCCGGATTGACCCGCCGCAGCGCGCGATAGAGCGCCAGCGGCGGCAGCGTGAACGGCGCCTCGAAGCGCTGCGACAGCACCACCTGGAAGATATCGCCGGCCAGGATGTAGTCCTTGGCCTTTTGCACCATCGCCCGGTATTCGTCAGACGAAGTGTTGGATTTCGCCGGAACGTCGAGCGGGCCTGTGTCGAGGGCGGACGCAGCCTTGTCGAGCGGCCGGTCGAGCGCATCGACCACGCCGCCGAGACGTTCCTGCGCGCGCGCCAGCGCCGCCACAGCCGTCACGCTGGCCTCCGGCCGAACCGGCGTCAACACGGTGATCGAGTCTTTCACCGCATCGAACACCACGACCAGGGTGGGGCGGATCAGCACCGCGTCGGGAATGCCGATCGGGTCGGGATGAGAGGCGGGGAGATGCTCCATCAGCCGCACCATGTCGTAGCCGAGATAGCCGAACACGCCCGCAGCCATCGGCGGCAGGCCCTCGGGCAGTGTGATGCGGCTTTCGGCAACGAGCGCGCGTAGCGCGTCGAGCGGCGGCGTCTCGCAAGGGGAAAAGGCTGCGGGGTCGGCGCGGGCAGTGCGGTTGATCTCGGCCCGCGCACCGTTCGTTCGCCAGATCACGTCGGGATCGAGCCCGATCACCGAATAGCGACCGCGCACGGCGCCGCCCTCGACCGACTCGAACAGGAAGCTCAGCGGCCGGCGTCCGGCGATCTTCAGGAACGCCGAGACCGGCGTTTCGAGGTCTGCGACGAGCGTGGTCCACACCACCTGCGCTTCGCCGCGGCCATAGCGCGCGGCGAAGGCATCTGCCGGCGGCTCGATCTGCATGGCGAACTCAGTTCTGCGTGCCGCCGCCGCTGACCTGGTTCAGCGCGCTCTGATTGATGGTGACACCGACGTCGCTCTGCAGCCGCGCGATGTACTGCGCGATGAGATCCTCGGTGGTCCGGCTCCGCAGCGCTTCGTCGATGCGCTTGGCTTCGGCCGCCTCCGGGTCGTACGACGGCACCTTGATGTCGGTGACGCGAAACACCACCCGCTCGGTGGGGCTCGCGCCATCGACGGTGCCGGTCCCATCCTGCGGCGTCTTGAAGATCTCCGCGATCCCGCTCGCGGGAACGCCCGGCGGCGGGCTGCCGCGCTTGATGTTCCAGCGCGTTTCGACCCTGAGCTTGTCGGCGGCGGCCGCATCCGCGAACGACGTGCCGGCCTTGATCTTGTCCAGCATTTCGGTCGCTTTGGTCTTGAGCCGCGCGGCGGTTTCGTCGTCGCGCCAGCGCGCCACGACCTGTTCTTTCACCTCGTCGAGCGGCTTGTCGCGGCCCGGCATGATCGCATCGACATCGAACCAGACGTAGCCGCCGTTGCTCGGCAGCCTGAGCGGCTCGTTCTCGCCATGGACCTCGGCGCCGAAAGCCGCCGCCAGCACGTCGACGTTCTGCGGCAGGTCGGGGACAGTGTTGCCCTGCGGGTCCTTGCCGCTGCGGTCGATGGCCTCGATAACGCGCGGACTGAGATTGAACTTGCGCGCCGCGTCGGCAAGCGTCGCGCCGCCGAGCCGCTCGTCCTCGATTTTTTCCTGCACGGAGGTGACTTCGTTTCGCGCTCGCTCGGTCGCGAGATCGCCCTTGAGCTCGGCGGAAACCTCTTCGAACGGCCGGGTCGTGGCCGGCTCAATGCTTTCAACCTTGACGATCGCAATACCGAACCGCCCCTGCACCGGCGCGCTGACCTCGCCGGCCTTGAGTGCGAAAGCGGCGTCGGCGACATCGCGATCGACCACGGCAGATTTTGCGACCGTGCCGAGATCGACGTCGCTGTCCTTGAGACCGCGCTCGGCAGCGAGCACCTCGAACGCCGTGCCTTCGGCAAGCTTGCCGGCGGCGGCTTTCGCTTCTTCGATGTTCGGGAACACGATCTGCTTGAGATGGCGGCGCTCCGGCGTCTCGTAGCGCGAGCGGCGATCCGCATAGGCCTTCTTCAGGTCGGCGTCCGACACCTCGATCCTCGACGCAAGGTCGGCGGGCGTCAGCACCGCCAGGGTGATCTTGCGGTATTCAGGCGCGCGGAACACAACCTTGCGCTCCTCGAAGTACTTCGCGAGCGCCTCGGGGCCGGGCTCCCCGATGTCACCGGCCTGGGCCGGACCGAGCACCACAAAATCGATCGCGCGCTCCTCGTTCTGGAAGCGGTTGAAAGCATCCAGCGCGGTTTTCGGCACGACGGCCTCGCCGCTGACAGTGCCGAGCAACTGCTGCCGGAGCGCGATGCGCCGCTGCTCGGACAGGAATTTCGCTTCGTTGTAGCCGGCATTGCGCAACACCGCCTCGAACCGAGCGCGGTCGAACTGGCCGGTGATGCCCTTGAAGGCCGGGTCCTCGGTGACCCGGCGCGCGATCTCGGCGTCGCTCACGCCGAGCCCCAACGCGCGCGCACGGCTGTCCAGCGCGGTTTCGGCGATTACTTCGCCGAGCAACTGGCGGTCGAGGCCGAGCGCACGGGCCTGGTCGGGCAGGATCGGGCGGTTCACCTGGCGGCCGAGCTGGCTCAGCCGGTCCTGGTAGAGCTGGCGAAACGTATCGACGCGGATTTCGGTGCCGCCGACCTTGGCGACGGTGGAGGCGCCGAAGCCGCGGAAGATGTCGCCGATGCCCCAGATGCCGAAACTGATGGCGATCAGGCCCAGGAGGACGCCCATGACAATGCGGCCGATCCAATTCGCGGAGGCCTTATGAATACCTCGAAGCATGAAACCGTTCGGTTTGTTGGGTGAGCGGCCGATTCCGGGCCGATTGCGCTGGAATATAGAGGGGGGTCCCCAGCACCGCAACTCGCGTGGACCGTGCCAAACCGCCTCTGGCGCGGCTCCCGGCGCTCTGCTAACCGCACGCTGAAGGGGTTGAGAATGGCCATTTCCGAGCGCCGCCCGCTGGTGGCGGGCAATTGGAAGATGAACGGGCTCCGGCCATCGGCCGTCGAGTTCAGCAGGATCATGGCCGGGTCCGCAGGGCTGGCCGGCAAGGTCGACCTGATGATTTGCCCGCCGGCCACGCTCATCCGCGCCTTCGCCGAGCAGGCCGGCACATCGGGCATCGCCATCGGCGGCCAGAACTGCCATGCCGAACCGGCCGGCGCCTTTACCGGAGATATTTCGGCCGAGATGCTGAAGGACGCAGGTGCCAACGCGGTGATCGTCGGACATTCCGAGCGGCGCACGCTCCATAAGGAAACCGACGCCGAGGTTTGCGCCAAGGCCCGGGCCGCCTGGCGTGGAGGCCTCATCGCGATCGTCTGCATCGGCGAGACCCAGGCCGAGCGCGAGGCCGGCCAAACCCTCGATGTGCTGGGCCGCCAGATCGACGGCTCGCTGCCCGACGGCGTGACGGCGGCCAATCTGGTGGTGGCCTACGAGCCGGTCTGGGCGATCGGCACCGGGCTTACGCCGACCTCCGCCGACGTGGCGCAGGCCCATGAATTCATCCGCCAACGGATCGTCGAGCACCACGGCGTGGCGGGGAATTCAGTACGCATCCTCTACGGCGGCTCGGTGAAGCTGTCGAACGCAAAGGAACTCATGGCCGTACCCCACGTCGATGGCGCGCTGGTCGGCGGGGCAAGCCTCAAAGCCGAGGATTTTCTGGGCATCGCTGCCGTCTATCGATGACGCGACCCAACGGCGCCGGAGCGCCCTTGTTTGGCTGGGTGGAAATGCGTCCGGAGATCGTGTAGAAACCGCCCCGAATTCCTATATGAAGGATCGTGGACCGGGCCCTTCGGCCCCTGCCGCGCTTGATCGGGTCGTTTATGCAGACTGTCGTCATTCTGATCCATCTGATGATCGTGCTCGCCATGGTGGGCTTGGTGCTCATCCAGAAGTCCGAGGGGGGCGGGCTCGGAATGGGCGGTGGCGGCGGCGGTGGCGGCTTCATGTCGAGCCGCGGCACCGCCAACGTGCTGACCCGCGCCACCGGCATCCTGGCGGCGCTGTTCTTCGCCACCAGCCTGTTCCTGTCGATCCTGGCGAGCTTCGACCGCAAGCCGCGGTCGATCCTGGACGGCAGCGGCACGCCGGCTGGGCCATCGGCGCCGACCGTTCCGGGGGTGCCTGGAACCGGAGGCGGCGTGCTCAACCAATTGGGCGGGGGGACCCCGCAGACGCCGGCGGCGCCACCGGCGCCTTCCGGCCCGCAGGTGCCGAGACAGTAGATGCTTCAGCAAGGGCCGGTTCTCCGGCCCTTCGCTTTTGGACGAAGTGAGACTTGAGGATGTCGAGACAAACGGCTTGCGGTGCCAAGGCTTTTCCCGCTTTTCCACAATGCGCGGCCGGTATGGCGCATCCTCATTCTGAACCCTCGTCGAATCGATTCGGTGGGGTTAAAGGTTGAGCCCCATGGCGCGGTACATATTCATCACCGGCGGCGTGGTTTCCTCTCTCGGCAAGGGTCTCGCATCGGCGGCACTAGGCGCATGCCTGCAGGCGCGCGGCTACACCGTCCGGCTGCGCAAGCTCGACCCCTACCTCAACGTCGATCCGGGCACGATGTCGCCCTACCAGCACGGCGAGGTTTTCGTCACCGACGACGGCGCTGAAACCGATCTCGACCTCGGCCATTACGAGCGCTTCACCGGGCGTCCGGCCAGCAAGCAGGACAACATCACCACCGGCCGCATCTACCAGGACATCCTCACCAAGGAGCGGCGAGGCGACTATCTCGGCGCCACGATCCAGGTGATCCCGCACGTCACCAACGCGATCAAGGATTTCATCCGCGACGGCAACGACGGCTATGACTTCGTCCTGATGGAGATCGGCGGCACCGTCGGCGACATCGAGAGCCTGCCGTTCCTCGAAGCCATCCGCCAGTTCGGCAATGAACTGCCGCGCAACCACGCGATCTACATCCACCTCACGCTGCTGCCCTACATTCCGAGCGCGGGCGAGTTGAAGACCAAGCCGACCCAGCACTCGGTCAAGGAACTGCTCTCCATCGGCATCCAGCCCGATATTCTGCTCTGCCGCACCGACCGGGAAATCCCCAAGGAGGAGCGCCGCAAGCTCTCGTTGTTCTGCAACGTGCGCGAGGGCGCGGTGATCGAGGCGCGCGACGTCGACAACATCTATGCGGTGCCGGAAGCCTATTCGGCCGAGGGGCTCGACAGCGAGGTGCTGCATGCCTTCGGGCTCGATCCCGGCCAGCCGCCGGATCTCGCCCGCTGGAAGCTGATCAACGAGCGCATCCGCAATCCGGAAGGCCAAGTCACCATCGCCATCGTCGGCAAATACACCGGCATGAAGGACGCCTACAAATCGCTGATCGAGGCGCTTTCGCACGGCGGCATCGCCAACAAGGTGAAGGTCAATCTCGACTGGATCGAGTCCGAAGTGTTCGAGAAAGAAGACCCGGCGCCGTTCCTCGAACACGTCAACGGCATCCTGGTGCCTGGCGGCTTTGGCCAGCGCGGCGCCGAGGGCAAAATCCGCGCGGCGCAGTTCGCGCGCGAGCGTCATGTGCCGTATTTCGGTATCTGCTTCGGTATGCAGATGGCGGTGATCGAGGCGACGCGAAATCTGCTGGGCATCGCCGAGGCCAATTCCACCGAGTTTGCGCCGACCTCCGAGCCGGTGGTCGGGCTGATGACCGAATGGCTCAAGGGCAACGCGCTGGAGAAGCGCTCCGCCAAGGGCGATCTCGGCGGCACCATGCGGCTCGGTGCCTATGCGGCAGAGCTCAAGCGCGGCAGCCGGGTCGCCGAAATCTACGGCGCCACCGAGATTTCCGAGCGCCACCGCCATCGTTACGAGGTCAACACCGCCTACAAGGACCGCCTCGAGCAGCACGGTATGCGCTTCTGCGGCATGTCGCCGGACGGCGTGCTGCCCGAGATCATCGAATACGCCGACCATCCCTGGTTCATCGGCGTGCAATTCCACCCCGAGCTGAAATCTCGGCCGTTCGAGCCGCACCCGCTGTTCTCGTCCTTCATCGGGGCTGCGGTGGAGCAGAGCCGGCTGGTGTGATATCAATCAACATGGATTTTCTTGAAATGCCCGGCCGGTTGCCGGGCATGATCGTCTCTGGACACTGCCATCGGGAGGAACGCAAATGATCTACGAGCTCCGCATCTACCAGTGCATCCCCGGCAAGCTGCCGGCCTTGCTCAAGCGGTTCGAGACGAAGACCCTCGACATCTGGAAGAAATATGGCATCCGGCCGACCGGCTTCTGGACGGTGCTGGTCGGCGACGGCAACAACGATCTGCATTACCTGCTGGCTTGGGAATCGCTCGCCGAGCGCGAGCAGAAGTGGAACGCGTTCCAGGCGGATCCGGATTGGCACAAGGCGCGCGACGAAAGCGAGAAGGACGGTCTGCTGATCGCCAACATCAAGACCGCGTTCCTGAGGCCGACGGCCTTCTCGGCTATTCGCTGACGCCGCGGGCGGCGGTGTCCCGCGGCCTCGATCACATCGTCCATGCGGTGCGCGACATCGCCGCCGCCGCCGATCTCTATCGGCGGCTTGGTTTTCAGGTCGGCTCGCGCAACCGCCATCCTCCCGCATGGGGGACGCAGAACCACATCGTCCAGCTTGCAGGGACTTTCATCGAACTGCTGACGGTGGCGGATGCGGGCGGCATCGCGCCGTACACGCCCCGGTTCTTTTCCTTCGGCGCCTTCAACCGCGATTTCCTGGCGCGTGGGCAGGGACTCTCCATGCTGGTGCTGGAGGGCCGTGGCGCGGCGGATGCCGAGGAATTCCGCGCCGCCGGGATCGGCGATTTCGAGCTCTATGAATTCGAGCGCGAGGGCCGGCGCCCCGACGGCACACCGATCAAGGTCGCCTTCGCGCTTGCCTTCGCCTTGGACCCGCGCGCGCCCAGGACCGGCTTCTTCACCTGCCAGCATCGCCATCCGGAGAATTTCTGGAATCCGGCGTTCCAGGTCCACGCCAACACCGCCGCGGCGGTCGCCGGCGTCGTCCTGGTCGCGGAGAACCCAAGCGATCACCATGTTTTCCTCTCGGCCTTCACCGGCGAGCGCGAGCTGTTGGCGACGTCGGCCGGCATTTCGCTGAAGACGCCGCGCGGCGATATTCAGGTAATGGAGCCCGCGGCATTTCACGATCATTTCAGCACCGAGCCTCCGGACACATCGCGGGGCGCCAGGCTCGCGGCGCTGCGGTTTGCGGTGCGCGATCTCGACACCGCAAAGAGCCTTCTGGAAAATGGCAATCTGGCCTCAAGCGAACGCATGGGGCGGATCGTCGTCGGCCCCTCCATAGCCATGGGCGCCACGGTGGTTTTCGAGCGGATTTGAGCGTTGACCCCATGGCGGCGGACCGCCATGTTCCGCCCCGAGGACGACCATGACCGCCGATCTCATTCCCAACGCCATCGTCGAGGTGGGCCAGGCGCGCTTCGGCAACCGGCTACCGCTTGTGCTGATCGCCGGCCCCTGCGCGCTGGAGAGTCGCGCCCATGCGCTCGAAATGGCCTCGGCGCTGAAGGAAATCGCGGCGCGGCTGAAGATCGGCCTCGTCTACAAGACCTCGTTTGACAAGGCCAACCGCACCAGTTCCAGGAGCGCGCGCGGCATGGGGCTCGATGAGGCACTGCCGATTTTTGCCGAGATTCGCGACACGCTTGGTCTGCCGGTGCTGACCGACGTGCACGAGATCGAGCAATGCACGCGCGTGGCGCAGGCTGTGGACGTGCTGCAAATCCCGGCGTTCCTGTGCCGCCAGACCGACCTGCTGATCGCCGCCGCCACGACCGGCAAGACGGTCAACGTCAAGAAGGGCCAGTTCCTGGCGCCCTGGGACATGAAGAACGTGGTGGCGAAAATCACCGGTGCCGGAAACCGGAACGTGCTGGTGACCGAGCGCGGCGCCTCGTTCGGCTACAACACGCTCGTTTCCGACATGCGCGCGCTGCCGATCCTTGCGCGCGACACCGGCGCGCCGGTGATCTTCGACGCCACCCACTCGGTGCAGCAGCCGGGCGGGCAGGGCACCACGTCGGGCGGCGAGCGCGAGTTCGTGCCGGTGCTGGCGCGCGCCGCGGTCGCGGTCGGGGTGGCGGGCGTGTTCATCGAGACCCACAAGGATCCGGACAAGGCGCCGTCCGACGGGCCGAACATGGTCCCGCTCAAGGAGATGGAAGGATTGCTTCGCCGGCTGATCGAATTCGATCGCCTCGCCAAGAGCTGAGACCCGAGCCGACACAAAGCGAGACGCGCCATCCCGCCCATTTTCAAAATCGTCGCCCTCGTCGTCTTTGCCCAGACGGTTTTCACCCGCGCGGTCGATCCGGTCATTCCGATGATCGCCGCCGATCTCGCCATCGACGTGAAGACGGCCGCGCTGCTTTCGACGGCGTTTGCATTTCCCTACGCGCTGATCCAGCCGGTGCTGGGCGTCACCAGCGATTTCTTCGGCAAGACCAAATTGATGAACATCTGCGTGCTGGTGTTGGCGCTGACCGCGCTGGTGTGCGCGGTGGCAACGAGTTTCTCGTTGCTGGTGGCGATGCGGATCGTGGCCGGCATCGTCGGAGGCGGGGTGTTTCCGGTGGCGATGGCGCTGCTCGGCGATCTCGTGCCGATGAATCAGCGCCAGGTCGCGATCGCGCGGCTTCTTGGCATCGCGCTCACCGCCAATGTTCTTGGCGCCGCCATCTCCGGCGTCATCGGCGACCTGTTCGGCTGGCGCGGCGTTTTCGGAATTCTCGGCACGTTCTCTCTTGTCGTGTCCCTCCTGGCATTCTGGGCATTCCGCAACACGACCTTGCCGCCGCCGCCGCCGTTCAACCGGGCCGCGGTGATCGCGAACTTCCGCGGCATTTTTGCCGATCCGCGCGCCAAGGTCTGTTTCACCGCCGTGTTCCTCGAAGCGATCTTTATTCACGGGCTGTTTCCGTATGTGGCCATCCTGCTTCTCGACACCGGCGAGACGCGGGCGTCGATCGCCGGGCTTCTGATCGGATGCTTCGCGGTCGGCGGCATCGTCTATTCGGTGTTTGTGCCCTACCTGGTCCGCACCGTGCCGCAGCGCCATCTGATGTTGATCGGCGGCGCATTTGCGAGCTGCAGTCTCGCCCTCATCGCCTTCCACTTTTCATGGCCGACGCAGATCGCGATCTACGGCGCCTTCGGGCTTGGCTTCTATCTTCTGCACTCCTGCATCCAGGTGCATGTCACCGATCTGTCGCAGACGGCGCGCGGGGCGGCGGCATCGCTGCATTCCTCCTCGTTCTATTTCGGCCAGGCGATCGGTCCGGTGGTGTACGGCATCGGCTTTGCCCACGGCGGACCGGAGCCGACGATCCTGTTCGGCGCCGTGGTGATCCTCGGCGTCGGCATCGTCTGCTCCTGGCTGCTGGTGCGCCGCCCGGCCTGACGCGGCCTCGCTCTTGCAGTCCAGGTTTGCGGCTCCCGAGATGGGTGGGTTGCGGAAACCGCCGTTGCAGCACCGATGCTGCCGTTGTCCAAAGCGCGGGCATGAACCGAACCATCAACATCGTCTGCTTTTTGATCTTTGCCTCGGCGCTGAGCGTGCGCGCTCGGCGCGCCGGTCACGCTGTCCATTGCTGCGATTGCGATGGCCATAATCGGCGTCGTCAGCGCGCAGCTTCTGGTGAAAGCCAAGCCCGCCTAGCCGCGCCCGCGATAGGGCGCGACGCCCTGATCGGGCACCCAGACGCCTTTCGGCAGCTTGCCCATCTGCCAGAACACGTCGATCGGGATGCCGCCGCGCGGATACCAGTAGCCGCCGATGCGGAGCCATTTCGGCTTAAGCAGGCCAGCGACCCGCTTGCCGATGCCGACGGTGCAATCCTCGTGGAAAGCGCCGTGGTTGCGGTAGCTCGCGAGATAGAGCTTCAGCGACTTCGACTCCACGAGCCACCGGCCCGGCACGTAGTCGATCACCAGATGGGCGAAATCCGGCTGGCCGGTGATCGGGCAGAGGGTGGTGAATTCCGGCGCGGTGAAACGCGCTACATAGTCGGTGTCCGCATGCGGGTTCGCCACGCGGTCGAGCCGCGCCTTGTCTGGGGACGCGGGCAGGGGCACCGGACGGCCGAGTTGCAGGGGCTTTCGGGTCATGCGGGTCTCATTACCCGCGCATAGAGGCCGCAGTCCGAGGACGGCGTCAACCGGGCCATTGAACCGACGCGCCAGTCCGAGCGACCCATGCGGGGTGGGAGGACAATTCCGCATGCTCAAACGCCTGGCCGTGACGCTCGCGATCCTGTTCGCCGCGGGGCTCACGCCTGCGCAGGCGATGGAAGCGCTCGCGCTCAAGGTGCTGGGATTTTCGCCGGACGGGCGTCATTTCGGCTTCATCCAGTACGGCGGTCAGGGCGACGGCGGCGAGTATTTTTCCGAGACCTACGTCATCGACGCGGCCAAAGACCGGTTCGTTCCCGGCGTGCCGCTCCGGATCGACACGGTCGAGGAGGAGGCGATTGCTGACGAGGCCTCCGATCCGGAAAACCTTCTCAAGCTCGCGCTGAAGCGCTCCCAAACCCTGATCAAACGCTTCGATGTCACCAAGCCGGGGGCGCTTTTGGCGCGCGTCGAGAATGCCCGCACCGGCGAGGCCCATTCCGGATCCGGCGGGCCGACCGCCGGCGCGAAGGCCGTGACGGCCAAGCATCCCCGCCTCGGTGAACTCAATCTGAAGCTCGATCTCAGGGAGTTTGCCTGGCCCAGAACCTCCAGAATCGGCGCGCACAAGGGTGCCGGCCTCTGTGCCAAGGAGGTCGACTGGCAGAAGGGCGCGGGCTTCCGGCTCTCCCTGGAGCAGGGCGGTCGCATGATCGTGCTCAGTGACGACAAGACCATCCCGGCTTCGCGCTTCTGCGCTCTCGGCTATGGCATCGCCGAGGTTCACGCCTTCGACCGGCCCGACGGAAAAATCACGCTCGTGGTGATGGTCGGCATGCAGGTCCGGGGCTTCGAGGGCGAGGACCGCCTTTTCCTCGCGGTGACCAAGGTTCTCGACCGCTGAGGCGGGCTTTCCGGCTGGCGAACGATCCGCTAGAAGCGGCGCCATCAGCCGGGAGCTCCAATGACTGCCATCGTCGAAATCATCGGCCGCGAAGTGCTCGACAGCCGCGGCAACCCGACCGTCGAGGTCGATGTCCTGCTCGAAGACGGCTCGCTCGGCCGCGCCGCGGTGCCGTCCGGCGCGTCGACCGGCGCGCATGAAGCGGTGGAGCTTCGGGACGGCGACAAGAAGCGCTATCTCGGCAAAGGCGTGCGCAACGCCGTGGCCTCGGTCGAGGGCGAGATTTTCGACGCCATCGGCGGAATGGATGCGGAAGGTCAGGCCAAGATCGACGAGACGCTGATCGCGCTCGACGGCACGCCCAACAAGGCGCGGCTCGGCGCCAACGCGATTCTCGGCGTGTCGCTTGCGGTCGCCAAGGCGGCTGCCGTGGCAAGCGGCATGCCGCTCTACCGCTATGTCGGCGGCACTCAGGCGCGGGTCCTGCCGGTACCGATGATGAACATCATCAACGGCGGCGCCCATGCCGACAACCCGATCGACTTCCAGGAATTCATGATCATGCCGGTCGGGGCACCCACATTCGCTGAGGGGCTGCGTATGGGCGTCGAGGTGTTCCAGACGCTGAAAAAGGCGCTGCACGACGAGGGCCACAACACCAACGTCGGCGACGAGGGCGGCTTCGCGCCCAACATCAAGTCCGCCGAGGAAGCCTTGAGCTTCGTGATGAAGGCGATCGAGACGGCCGGCTACCGGCCCGGCGAGGACGTCGTGCTGGCGCTCGATCCCGCTTCAACTGAATTCTTCAAAAAGGGCTCTTACGTCTATGAAGGCGAAGGAAAAACCCGCTCGATTAACGAGCAGGCAAAATACCTCGCCGAACTCGTGTCGCGCTATCCGATCGCTTCGATCGAGGACGGCATGGCCGAGGACGATTTCGATGGCTGGAAGCGCGTCACCGACCTGATTGGGAAAAAGTGCCAGCTCGTCGGCGACGACCTGATGGTGACCAACGTCAAGCGGCTGACCATGTGCATCGACAAGGGCCTCGGCAACTCGATCCTGGTGAAGGTCAACCAGATCGGCACGCTGACAGAGGCGCTGGCGGCGGTCGAGACCGCCCACAAGGCGGGCTACACCGCGGTGATGTCGCACCGGTCCGGCGAGACCGAGGACTCGACCATTGCCGATCTCGCGGTCGCCACCAACTGCGGGCAGATCAAGACCGGCTCGGTCGCGCGCTCGGATCGCACCGCCAAATACAACCAGCTTCTGCGGATCGAACAGGAATTGGGGCCCCAGGCGCAATATCTCGGCCGGGCTGCGATCAAGGCGTTCAAATAACTCTCAACGCGGCCATTCCGGCGGGTTCGTCCCGAGCGGCACCGAAGGCCGTTCCCAGCGCGCCGGCGTCTCCGACATTACCGCGGAGTGGCGCACGCCGGTGAGCCGGCCGAAGCCGGACGTGCTGTCCTCCATGAGGTCCCGCACGTCGTCCAAGGCGGGATCGGGGCAGGCGAGCCCGCCCTCGATGCGGCCGAGATTGCGGACCCAATGCCCGGTCTGGGCGAGCGAGCAGCGCACATGCCAGCTTCCGCCTTCCATCGCGCGGCGCTTGAGCGCGGTCATGGCGCCGAACGCCATCAGATAGCCGGTGGCATGGTCGAGCGCCTGCGCCGGCAGGGGCTTCGGTTCGGGGTTGGTCCCGAGGGCACCGGCAGCTTCCGCTTCCGCCACGTTGAGCCCATCGGCATTCTGCACGAGCGAGTCGAAGCCACGCCGGCCAGCCCAGGGACCTTCGTGGCCATAGGCGCACAGGGAGACGCAGACGATGCCGGGCCGCAGGCGCGCTGCCTCCTCCGCACCGAAGCCATATTGCGCGATGGCGCCCGGCCGATAGCCCTGGATGAAGATGTCGGCGTCGCGCAGCAGGGCGGCCAACCGCTCGCGTCCGGCGGCTTCGCGCAGATCGATCTGCGCTGAGAGCTTGCCGCGACCAGTGTCGATCACCAGCGATTCCATCGCCGGCAGATGCGCCGCCGTGATGTTGAGCACGTCCGCGCCGTGCGCGGCGAGCGTGCGCCCGCACACCGGTCCGGCGATGACGCGGGTGAGGTCCAGCACCTTGACGCCGGCGAGGGGGCGGTGGCCCGCAGGCAGCGGCTGCGGCGGGGCGTCGCCGATCCGCTCGATGGCAAACAACGGCAGGCCTGCGACGGCTCGGCCTTGCGGATGAGCGTCCCATTCCGCGAACGATCGAGTCGCGGTGACGACGAGGCCTGCCGCCACGGCAGCGTCCTCCAGCTTGAACGCCTCCCAACCGTCGATGGCGCGCTGCACCGAGGCCCGGTCGTAGTCGGCGCCAAGAAGCTTCAGCGTTCCGGCGCGGTGATGCGGCAGATTGGTGTGCAGCCGAACCCAGCGTCCGTCCCCACAGCGGTAGACGCCGACGGTCTTGTCGCGATGCTCATGCGGCGGGTTGCCGTCAATCCGCAGGTAGCGCTCGCTGCGGAAGTCGATCCCGGCGTGGCGCATGTCCACGCTGACCTGCTGCCGCCGTCCGGTGCGCAGATGCCACATCTCATTGGCGGCCAACGCAGATGCAGCGACCGTCGCCTGCGCCGCGGTGCCGACGGCGAACGAGGAGGGCAGCGCCGGTTCCACACCGGTCAGCAAGATCGCCTCCAGCCCGGCTTCAGGCTGACCTGCGGCGCGCCACAATTCGGCGAGAACCTGTTTCGAGGCGCGTGTGCTCATGTTCGGCCATCACATTGACGTGGATCATAGGCTGCCGAACAACCCCTGGTAACGGCCCTTTAACGCGGATCACCGCATTTTGCTGGCATGGTCTCCCGGCGAAAGCTCCGCACCGTTCTGAGCACACTCGGCCTCTATGCCGGCTGCGCCCTGGTGATCGGCTATTTTGCCGTCAACGCTTTCACCGGCAACCATGGACTGCGGGCCAAGCAGGACCTCGATCAGCATTTCACCGCTTTGAGCGACGAACTCGGCCGCCTCAAGCAGGAACGCGCCGAGTGGCAGCACCGGGTCAAACTGCTCCAATCCAGCAGCATCGACCCGGACACGCTCGACGAGCGGGCGAGAGTGGTCCTCAACTATCTCGACCCGCGCGACCTGACGCTGATGCTCAAGCGGCCTTGACGGGCGGCTCTGCAGGCTTGCGCGGGGAGCCGGCCACCGGCAAATTGCTTTGCCACTCAGACGTTTGTGCATTGCGGCCGGGGCCTTGCACAGGCCTGTCACACGCTTTCACCAAGCGCCGATTTACGCTATGGAATTGATGGCCGTCGATCGACGGCGACTTGCCCGAGGAGAGCCATGGCCGTCGCCAAGAGCAAGGCGCAGCAGCCCGACGCTGCGCGCCGCCCGTCCGACAAGGCGGAGGACCAGACGGCCGCCCCGGTCGCCGATCTCGGCAAGGAGCAGGAACTCGCCGCCTACCGCGACATGCTGCTGATCCGCCGCTTCGAGGAAAAGGCCGGCCAGATGTACGGCATGGGCCTGATCGGCGGCTTCTGCCACCTCTACATCGGCCAGGAGGCCGTGGTGGTCGGCATGCAGATGGCGCTCAAGGAGGGCGACTCGGTCATCACCGGCTACCGCGACCACGGCCACATGCTGGCTTGCGGAATGGACGCCAAGGGCGTGATGGCGGAGCTTACCGGCCGCAGGAATGGCTATTCCAAGGGCAAGGGCGGCTCGATGCACATGTTCTCGGCCGAGAAGGGCTTCTTCGGCGGCCACGGCATCGTCGCGGCCCAGGTGCCGCTCGGCACGGGCCTGGCCTTCGCCAGCAAGTATCGCGGCAAGGACAACGTGTCGCTGACCTATTTCGGCGACGGCGCCGCCAACCAGGGGCAGGTCTACGAGAGCTTCAACATGGCGAAGCTCTGGGGGCTGCCGGCGATCTACATCATCGAGAACAACCAGTACGCCATGGGCACCTCGCTCAAGCGGGCGTCGGCGACGACCGATCTGTCGCATCGCGGCGCGGCGCATGGCATCCCCGGCGAGCGCGTGGATGGCATGGACGTGCGTGCGGTCAAGGCGGCCGGCGAAAAGGCGGTGAAGTGGTGCCGCGAGGGCAACGGCCCGATCATTCTCGAAATGCTGACCTACCGCTACCGCGGCCACTCCATGTCGGATCCGGCGAAGTACCGCACCCGCGAAGAGGTCGAGAAGGTTCGCAGCGAGCATGACCCGATCGAGCAGGTACGGCTGCGGCTGCTCCAGAAGAAATGGGCGACCGAGGATGAGTTGAAGAAGATCGACGCCAAGGTGCGCGAGGTCGTCAACGAGGCCGCCGAGTTCGCCACCAACGATCCCGAGCCCGATCCGTCTGAGCTCTACACCGACATCTACGCCTGAGGCATGATCCCGAAACCTGGGAACCGTTTTTTCGCAAAAGATCATGCCCAAACAGACTGCGCGTTGAGGAATTTTGTTGATGCCGATTCAAGTGCTCATGCCAGCCCTCTCGCCGACGATGGAGAAGGGCAATCTCGCCAAGTGGCTGAAAAAGGAAGGCGACAAGGTCAAATCCGGCGACGTCATCGCCGAGATCGAGACCGACAAGGCGACGATGGAGGTCGAGGCGGTCGACGAGGGCACGCTCGGCAAGATCCTCGTTCCTGAAGGCACCGCCGACGTCGCCGTCAACACGCCGATCGCCACGATCCTGAGCGAGGGCGAAGACGCGTCGGCTGTGAACGAGCCCGCCAAGGAAGCATCCAAGCCGGCGCAGCAGCAGAAGCCCGCCGAATCCGCGCCGCCGGCCGAACCCAAGAAAGCCCCGTCAGCCGCGGCAAACCCGCCGCAGCCGCAAGTGCAGCCCGAGCCCGACGTGCCGGAAGGCACCGAGATGGTCACCATGACCATGCGCGAGGCGCTGCGCGACGCCATGGCAGAGGAAATGCGGCGCGATCCGTCCGTGTTCGTGATGGGCGAGGAGGTTGCGGAATACCAGGGCGCCTACAAGGTCACGCAAGGGTTGCTGCAGGAGTTCGGGTCGCATCGCGTGGTCGATACGCCGATCACCGAGCACGGCTTCGCCGGTCTCGGCGTCGGCGCGGCGCTGGCGGGGCTGAAGCCGATCGTCGAGTTCATGACCTTCAACTTCGCGATGCAGGCGATGGACCAGATCATCAACTCGGCCGCCAAGACCCGCTACATGTCCGGCGGACAGATCGGCTCCTCGATCGTGTTCCGCGGCCCGAACGGCGCCGCCGCCCGCGTCGCCGCCCAGCACAGCCAGGACTTCTCGGCCTGGTACTCGCACATCCCCGGCCTGAAGGTGATTGCGCCCTACACCGCCTCCGACGCCAAGGGTCTCCTGAAGGCCGCGATCCGCGACCCGAATCCGGTGATCTTCCTCGAAAACGAAATCCTCTACGGCCAGAGCTTTCCGGTGCCGAAGCTCGACGACTTCGTGCTGCCGATCGGCAAGGCGCGGATCGCGCGCGCAGGTCACGACGTCACCATCGTGTCGTTCTCCCAGGGCATGAGCTACGCGCTGAAGGCCGCCGAGGAACTCGCCAAGGAGGGCATCGAGGCCGAGGTGATCGACCTTCGCACGCTCCGGCCGATGGACACCGACACGATCATCGCCTCGGTCAAGAAGACCGGACGGATCGTCACAGTGGAGGAGGGATGGCCGCAGTCCGGCATCGGCGCGGAGATCGCCGCGCGCGTCGTCGAGCATGCCTTCGATTATCTCGACGCGCCAGTGACGCGGGTGTCCGGCCGGGACGTGCCGATGCCCTACGCCGCCAATCTGGAAAAGCTTGCGCTGCCGACCGTCGCCGATGTGGTCGAGGCGGCGAAAGCGGTCTGCTACCGGTAGCAGCGCATGGCCAAAGGCAATAACGACCCGCGGATTTATCAGGCGCTGGCGCTGCCCGAGCAGGCGTTCGATCGCGGCGGGCTGGAGATCATGCGGCTCGGCATCATCAACGACGAGCTCTACGTCTCGGCGCTGCCGGCATTCAAATCGCCCGGCCAATGGGGAGAGGTGCTGGCCGATGTCACGCGCCGTCTCGGCGCCATCTACGCCGCCCAACCCTCCGGCTTGAGCCAGAAGGACGTCATCGTTCAGATCGCCGAGGCGTTCGCAGCGGACATGGGCGCGCGAACGGTGAAAGCCGCCAAGGCCGCAAAGAAACCGGCCAAGAAAAAAGCCGTCAAGAAATTCGCCAGGAAAAAGCGCTGAGCCATGCCGATCAACATTCTCATGCCGGCGCTGTCGCCCACGATGGAGAAGGGCAACCTTGCCAAGTGGCTGAAGAAGGAAGGCGACAAGGTCAAATCCGGCGACATCATCGCCGAGATCGAGACCGACAAGGCCACCATGGAGGTCGAGGCGGTCGACGAGGGGACCATCGCCAGGATCGTGGTGCCGGAGGGCACCGCCGATGTGCCGGTCAATCAGGTGATCGCGGTGCTGGCCTCCGAGGGCGAGGATGTGAAGTCCGCGGCTGACGGTGCCAGCAAGAGCGCGCCCGCACCGAAGCCGCAGGCGGTTGCACTGGCCCAGGCTTCGCCTTCATCCTTCGAGACGCGGCCTTCGGCCGCTCCTCAGGATGAGGGGAAGAGAAGCCCTCGTCCTGAGGAGGGCGCGAAAGCGCCCGTCTCGAAGGGCGAGGGCGTGCAAGCAGCCGGAAGCAACCGCATCTTCGCCTCGCCATTGGCCAAACGGCTGGCGAAGGAAGCCGGCATCGACATTTCGCGCATCCAGGGCTCCGGCCCGCACGGCCGCGTCATCGCCCGCGACGTGGATGGGGCGAAGTCGGGCAGGGGGCTGAAGGCCGCCGTCGGAGCGCCCGCTGCAACGGCGGCGCCTGCCGCCCCGCCATCGATGTCGGATGCCCAGGTCCGGGCGCTGTTCGAAGCGGGCAGCTACGAGGTCGTGCCGCACGATGGCATGCGCCGGACGATCGCGCAGCGGCTCACGCAGTCGATGCAGACCATCCCGCATTTCTATCTGACGATGGACTGCAACATCGGCAAGCTCCTGGAAGCGCGCGAGGAGATCAACGGCGCCGCGCCCAAGGGTAAGGACGGCAAGCCCGCCTACAAGCTCTCGGTAAACGACTTCGTCATCAAGGCGCTGGCGCTCGCTCTGCAGCGCATTCCGGATGCCAACGTGAGCTGGACCGAAGGCGGCATGCTCAAGCACAAGCATTCCGACGTCGGGGTCGCCGTGGCGATGCCGGGCGGCCTGATTACGCCGATCATCCGCAGCGCCGAGACCAAGTCGCTCTCCACCATCTCCAGCGAGATGAAGGATTTTGCCGCACGCGCCCGCGCGCGAAAGCTCAAGCCCAACGAATACCAGGGCGGCACCACGGCCGTTTCCAATCTCGGCATGTACGGCATCAAGGACTTCACCGCGGTGATCAATCCGCCGCACGCCACTATTCTCGCGGTCGGCGCCGGCGAGGAGCGCGCGATCGTCAGGAACGGCAAGATCGAGGCGGCTCATGTCATGAGCGTGACGCTGTCCTGCGACCACCGCGCGGTCGACGGCGCGCTCGGCGCCGAATTGATCGGCGCGTTCAAGGCGCTGATCGAGAACCCGGTGATGATGGTGGTGTGAGGTGCGAAGGTAGCGTCAAAAAAAGCGGCGGGAGGCGACGTATGACCAGAACACGGCGAGACATTCTCAAGGGCGCGGCGGCAGCCGGAGGCGGGGCACTGTTCGCACCGGCCGCATTCGGCCAAGCACAATTCCCGAGCCGCACGGTGCGGATCGTCGTCCCGTTCCCCGCCGGCGCCACCACCGATCTCCTGGCGCGGCTAATCGCACACCGCCTGTCGGAGTCCATGGGCCAGAGCTTCGTCGTTGAAAACGTCGGCGGTGGCGGTGGCTCCATCGGCGCCGATCAGGTCGCCAAGGCCGCGCCCGACGGCCACACGCTCTTGTTCCACAACATCACCTTCTCCACCACCACGTCCTCGCTGCTTTTTGCCAAGCGCGCACGGCACGACTTCGACGATTTCGTGCCGGTCTCGGTCGGCGCCTATGTGCCGTTGTTGCTGCTCGCCAACAATTCAGTGCCGGCGAAGGATCTCAAGGAGTTCGTTGCGCATGCCAAGACCGCGAGCACGCCGCTGTTCTACGGCTCGACCGGCCCCGGCAGCATCCTGCATCTGATGGGGGAGGTTCTCAAACGCGATGCCGGCATCAAAATGGATCATGTGCCGTACCGCGGCGCAGCGCCGCTGGTCACGGACCTCATCGCCGGCCGTGTCCAGTTCGGCGGCGACCAGCTCTCCAGCTCGCTCGAGCGCGTGCGCTCCGGTCAGATGAAGGCGATGGCGGTGGCCACCAAGTCGGTTGCGCTTCCCAACGTGCCGACCGTGCGCGAGCTGGGCTTCCCGAACCTCGAACTGCAGGGGTGGAACGGATTCCTCGCGCCCAAGGGCACGCCCGAGCCGGTGATCGCTCGCCTGCAGCAGGAAATTGCTGCGGCGGTGAAACATCCCGACGTGCAGAAGCGCATGACCGACGTCGGCGCAGAACCGTCCGGCTCGACGCAGGCCGAGATGCGGGACATGCTGCGCCGGCAGGTCGCGCAAATCCGGCCGGTCGTCGAAGAGCTCAAGCTGCTCGTTGAATAGACGGCGCCGGTTCGCCGTTTGGAGTTCGAGATGGTGCCCGCGGCGAAGCCGGCCGACGCTTTCTGGATCGCCGCGCCGCTGTGGCCGGCGGCGTAGCGCGCGATGGCCACGATCTTCGCCTTTCTCGGAATGCTGCTGATATCGATGGTTGTGGCGTTGCTCGCCGCGCTGCAGCTTGGCGACTTCTTCGGCGCCAACGATGAGCTGACCCCGGTGGTCGCCGGCGTCATGGGCTTTGCCGTCCTGGCGCTCGGGGCGTTCGCGATTGCCTACGCCGTGACCCGGCGGGCGGACGCATTCACCGTTGTCGCGCTGGTCCTGGCTGTGCTCGCGCTCTACCCGGTGGCCCTGCCGGGCTTCGTGCAGAAGATCGCCGACCGCTCGACCAATCCCTACACGGTCGGCATCGAGAACACTCACATCACGCTGGAGCTTGTGATCCCCGCGCTTCTGGCCATTCTGGTGCAATGGGGGCTGGTGCGGCGGCGCTGGCTGCGAAGCGCCGGCGAGGTGGATTTGACGCGCTGGCCCTGGATCACGACCGGTGTCGCCTGCCTCGTCATCCTCAATCCGTTCGGTCTGGCCTTCCTCCAGGCCACCTTGAAACACTCGCCGTCGGATTTCCTGTGGCAATTCACGGCAACCGTGACGGCGGCGGTTCTCGGCTCGCTGCTCGTGATGGCCTGGGTCGAATGCTATATCAGGGAGCGCATGCTAAGCCGCCGGGCAAAGAAACCCGCGCCGCCATCCCACGCCGCGACACCGATTTGATCCTTGCGAGAGTGCCCGATGTCTGAGACCAGCGAGTCCCGTATCCGCGCCATTCTCCTCGGCTATTTCCCGATGTTCATTGCGGCGCTTTCGCTGTTCACGTCGATCTACAATGGCTATCTCAACAGCAAGTTCGTGGATTTCATCCAGCGCAACGCCGGCCGGACCGAGTATCTGCGGACGTGCAAGGAGATCATCGACGCCTATTTCCAGGTCAAGATGCGAATTGCGGTCGTCAACACCGCCGGCGACAAGGGTGGAGCAACCGCATCCGCCCCAACCGAAGCCGCCAATGCAGTGGCGAAATTCGGCGCACTCGGAACCTATCTGGCCAATCTCCGGGACGAAACCACCCGCGACCGCTACACCCAGTTGACCTCGCACCTCGAGCAGCTATCCATCGCCGCCGGAAATCTCTCTGCCGTCGAACTCAGCAAGCGCTACGAGATCCCCGACCGCGAGTTTTCCGAGATGAATTCAGACTGCATCAAATCCGCCAAAGAACTGCCCCTCTAGCGCAATGACACACCGGGCACGCAGCAAACGGAACTGACGACATGGCCGACACCAGCTTCGACATCATCATCATCGGCTCGGGCCCGGGCGGCTATGTCACCGCTATCCGTGCGGCGCAGCTTGGCTTCAAGACGGCGATCGTCGAGCGCGACTTCCTTGGCGGCATCTGCTCGAACTGGGGTTGTATTCCGACCAAGGCGCTGCTGCGCTCCGCCGAAATCTACCATTACATGCAGCACGCCAAGGACTACGGGCTGAAGGCCGACAATGTCGGCTTCGACGCTGCGGCCGTCATCAAGCGTTCGCGCGGCGTCGCGGGCCGCATGAACGCCGGCGTCGGCTTCCTGATGAAGAAGAACAAGGTCTCGGTGATCTGGGGCGAGGCGGCGATCGACGCGCCGGGCAAGGTCTCCGTGAAGGCCAGCAAGACTCCAGCGCCCAAGGACGCACTCCCGACGGGCGCGTATACGGCCAAGCACATCATCGTCGCGACCGGCGCGCGGCCGCGGGTGTTGCCTGGGCTGGAGCCGGACAAGAAATTGGTCTGGACCTATTTCGAGGCGATGAACCCCGACAAGATGCCGAAGTCCTTGCTCGTGGTCGGTTCCGGCGCCATCGGCATCGAATTCGCGAGCTTCTATCGCACCATGGGCGCCGAGGTGACGGTGGTCGAGGTGCTGCCGCAGATCCTGCCCGTCGAGGATGCCGAGACCGCGGCCTTCGCCCGCAAGCAATTCGAGAAGCAGGGCATGAAAATCCTGTCCGGCGCAAAGGTCGTGAAACTCGATAAAAAAACCGACAGCGTCACCGCCACCATCGACGACGGCAAAGGCAAGCCCAGCGAAATCACTGTGGATCGCGTGATCGCCGCCGTCGGCGTCGTCGGCAACGTCGAGAACATCGGCCTGGAAAAGCTCGGCGTGAAGATGGAGCGCGGGACCATCGCCATCGACGGCTTCTGCAAGACCAACGTGCCGGGCATCTACGCCATCGGCGACGTGGCCGGCCCGCCCATGCTCGCGCACAAGGCCGAGCACGAGGGCGTGATCTGCGTCGAGGCGATCAAGGGCATGCATCCGCATCCGATGGACAAGCTGCTCATCCCCGGCTGCACCTATTGCGCGCCGCAGGTGGCTTCCGTCGGGCTCACCGAGCAGGCCGCCAAGGAGAAAAAGCTCGACACCCGCGTCGGCCGCTTTCCGTTCATCGGCAACGGCAAGGCGGTCGCGCTCGGCGAGGACCAGGGCATGGTCAAGACGATCTTCGACAAGAAGACCGGTCAGCTTCTCGGCGCGCATCTGGTCGGCCCCGAGGTGACCGAACTCATTCAAGGCTTCGTGGTGGCGATGAATCTGGAAACCACCGAGGAAGAACTGATGCACACGATCTTCCCGCATCCGACGCTGTCGGAGACGATGAAGGAATCGGTTCTCGACGCCTACGGCCGCGTTCTGAACATGTAGACGGGCCAGCGCACATGCCGATCATCGACATCCACACGCATTGCTCGCCGCCGCGCCCGCCGGGCGACCGCTTCGGCGTCGTCGAAGCCTTGCGCGGCGTTCCGGTCGGCAGGAACGCAGTGACCAACTATCGCGGGCTGCCGGCAGTCTCCTACCGCGAGATGGGCGACTTCGAGCTGCAGCAGGAAACCTGCGCCAAAGCCGGGGTCACCGGCCGCATCATCACGACGCCGTTCGCGGCGGAGGTCATGGCGGCAATCTCGAAATCGCCGTCGCTCGACATCTGCAAGGCGGTCAACGATGGTATCGCCGGAATCGTTGCGCGCGCACCGGGCAACTGGGGCATGGGCACGCTCAATCCGCTGGACGCAAGCCATATCGCCGAGGGCGAGCGCTGCCTCGCGTCGCTGAAGTTCAAGGGCCTATTGATCTGCTCGAGCTGGCACGGCCGCTTTCTCGACGGCGAGGATGCCTATCCATTCTGGGAATGGGCGCAGGACAAACAGGTGCCGATCTTCATCCATCCGCCGCGCGTGCCGATCGGCAACGAACAGCAGATGGACCAGTACAAGCTCGACGAGTTGATCGGCCGGCCGTTCGACACCGCCATGGCGCTGGCGCGGATGATCCTGTCCGGCCTGTTCGACCGCTATCCGCAAGTGAAGATCGTGGTGGCGCACATGGGCGGCGGGCTGTTGCCGTGCATGGGCCGGCTCGATTTCGGCTGGCGGCTCGGCTGCGAGGGCATGCCCGAGCGCTCGGTCATCAAATGCGAGAAACTGCCGAGCGAGTATCTCCAGCTCCTGCATGTCGACACGATGGGATTCTGGGCGCCTCATGTGCGGGAGGCGGTCGAGGTGTTCGGCGCCGACCGTGTCATGTTCGGCACTGACTACGGCCCGGTGCCGATCGATCCCAAGGAACACATCGACATCGTCAACGAGCTTGCGATCCCCACGGCCGACAAGGAAAAAATCCTCTGGCGGAACGCGGCGAAGTTTTTTGATCTTAAAGTAGCGTCGTGACCCGCATCTGCCACCGAACTCTCACGGCCTCATGCTGAGGAGGCCGCGAAGCGGCCGTCTCGAAGCATGGGGCCGCCCCATCCTTCGAGACGCGCCCTGCGGGCGCTCCTCAGGATGAGGCGGGGAAACGCAGCGCTATTCCACCGTCACATTCGCGATCTTGACGACGGCGGCCCATTTCGCCACCTCGCCGGGTAGCATGGCGGACATCTCCGCTGGCGTCTTCAGCGCGACCGGCAGCCCCTGGCGCGCAAGACTAGCGCGCACGGACTCCTTGTCCATAGCGGCCGCGACCGCCCTGTAAAGCTGGTCGATCACCGCGGGCGGCGTCTTTGCCGGCGCAAACAGCGCCGACCAGGCATCGGCCTCGACCCCGGCGACCCCGCCCTCCGCGAAGGTCGGGACCGTGTCGAGTTGCGGTGTCCGCTTCGCGCTGGCGATGCCGAGCGCGCGGATGTTGCCCGACGCGATCTGCTGAGCGATCAGCCCCGGCAGCGGGGCGATGCTGAGATCGACGCGGCCGGCGAGAAGCTCCGTCGTCATTGGCGCGAGCCCCTTGTAGGGAACGTGCAGCATATCGATCCCGGCCTTGGTCTTGAACAGTTCGCCGGCAAGATGCGCGCCGGAGCCGTTGCCCATCGAGCCGAAGGTCAGCGCGCCGGGCTTGGCCTTGGCCATCGCCACCACGTCGCCCACGCTCTTGGCCTCGAAATCCTTCCGCACCACCAGGATATGCGGCATCGCGGCGACGCCTGCGACCGGCGAGAAATCCTTCACCGCGTCGAACGTCCAGTTCTTGATCAGGCTCTGGTTGGTGGCGTGGGTCTGGTTGGTACCGAGGATCAGCAGATATCCGTCGGGTTCCGCGCGCGCCACGGCGCCGGTGCCGACGATGCCGGAGGCGCCCGGGCGGTTCTCGACCACGACCGGCTGCTTGAGATCGGCCGACGCCTCCTGCGCGATCAGACGGGCAAGCGAGTCGATCGGCCCGCCTGGCGGGTAGGGAACGACGATGGTGATGGTGCGGCTTGGGAAGGCCTGAGCCTTCGCGCGCACGGGCAGCGCGCAGGCGGCAAGGCCGGCCAACGCAGCACGGCGGTTCATCATCATGGGCTTCCTCCGATTTTCTTAGACTCGATCCCGATGTGAAATCTCGACCACCCGCGCGCGCCTGGCAAGCTCCTCGACCAGTGCGTCGGCCGCCGCCCGGTTGTTCGGATCGAGATTGGCGTCCCATTCGTCGAGCAGATAGATCGGCGCTTGCGTGTGGCTGACGATTTCCTGCAATGCCCGCAATTGCCGCTCGCCGGACGAGTAGCCGGCCTTCTTGGCTCCTCCCGGCGGCAGCGGATCGCCGTCCTCATCGGTTTCGATCTCCTCCTCGCCGCGCGCGAATTTGAATGCCAGCCGGTCCGCTGTGGGCCAGTAATAGGCCCGCGTCCGCACCACCGATTTCAGGCCGGTCAACAAAGTCGATTTCCCCGCTCCATTTGGGCCGCGCACATTGATGCGCCCGGTCGGCCGCGACAGGATCAGGCGCATCGCATCTTCGAGCGACGTCACGCTGCTGGCTTTACCGTCCTCGCGCAGTGTCAGCAGATCGAACTTCGCACGACGGTCGAAATGGGGATCCATCGGCGGATGAATGTTGTCCGCAACCCCGCTCAGGCGCGCCCACTGCGCCAACAGATCGTTCCAGCCGGATGTGAACGAATGGACGTCGTGCGTCATCTCGATCTGACGGGGCAGGGTGGCGGCAAGCGCGATCAAAATCCCCATGTCGCCGGAATGACGCAACGCGGTCCAAGCGATCGCGGCGAACACGATCGCAAGACTGATAATGCCACTTGCAGCGCTGAGACCTTCCTTGGTCATGATCGCGATAATCTGCGCCTTGAGTCCGCCGCGCAGCCTCTCCTTGAATCCTTCAAGCCACAGACGCAGGTTGTAACCGTTGCCGGAGAACACGTTGTCCCAGGCGGTGTAGCCTTGGGCGGTCATGCGGTTGTTCATGCGCTGGTTTTCGCGGTAGGCCCATGCCACCCGCTTGCGCATGCTCCATTGCATCCAAAATAGCGTCGCAAACACCGCCGCATACGCGATCGGTAGCGAACCGTCGATCTGGGTGCCGAGGACGATCACATTGAGCACCAGCGCCAACAGGATGCGCAGGTCACCTTCAATCTCGTAGATCAGATGGAAATAGACCTCGAACGTCTCTCCGGTGAGAAACGGCTCAACGCGTTCGCGCGCATCCTTGTCACCCAACAGCTTGGTCCTGTTGCGATTGTCGCGGGCGAAGCGGAGCATGTACCGGCCATAGGCTAGAAAACCGGCGCGTTCAGCAAAGATCCAGCTCGAGGCGCCGACGATATAGGAGACCGATTGCGCAGCCAGTATCCACATCAAGTCGGCGATGATGAAATTGCCGTCAGCAACGTCGCGTCCGGTGACGATGACCAGATAGGTTGTCGTAGCGTTCAGTCCGGCCTCCATCGTCATCAATGCGAGCATGATGAAGAACGGAACGCAGATCATAAGCCGTGCCAGCTGAAATGGGCCGATCGGTTTCGGTGTCATGCGTTCAGTCTAAGAGTCCGTTTGAGAATGCATTTTAGTGAGCAATTCGCCTGAGCAGAAGGCTTCCCATGGCGACGTGGATCATGGCCTTTGAGACGTCGATACGCTGCTCGTAGTCGCGCACGAGACGTCGCCAGCGCGTCATCCATGCGAAGG
>CAMAWG010000043.1 GCA_945861855.1 Rhodoplanes serenus | reverse complement strand
TCGCTCTCGGTCTGAACACGCTCCGTAAAATCTTTGTCGCCGCAAGTCCTGATCAAATAATCGCCTTCCTCAACCAACTTCTATCCCCAAAACTACCCGTCAAGCCCTTGCGCGCTTTAGCTTTTCGATAGCGAGTCGAGTACGGTGGTGTAAACGTATCGGCCTTGGCGGACCCTGCGATGCCAAGCACAAGACCAAAAGCAATGACGGCCGCGATTACACGCATCGATCCAACACGTAACGCCACAATCGTCCAAGTTTGATCTGCGCTGCAATTGCCTGCTGGCTGGCGGATTCACCTGTGGCGCGGCGATTCAAACCACGCCAAGCCAGAGGTGACTTGAACAGTATCCAAGTACCATCCGCTTTGTCGATACGGCAGACCAATAGGCCTAATTGATCGACAGGTTCGCCTCCACGGCGAGCTTCTTCCAGACCTCGTACTGGCGCTGCACCAGCGCCTTCATCTCGTCCGGCGTGGTGGCGCGCGGATCGCCGCCCATCGACTCCAGCTTCTGCTTCACCTCGGGCACCGCCAGCGCCTTGCGCAATTCGGCGTTGAGCCGGTCGACGATGGGCTTTGGCATGTTCGGCGGCCCGGCGAGACCGGTCCAGGAGATCACCTCGAAGCCCGGAATGGTCGCCTCGTCGACCGTCGGCACATTGGGGAAATCGCGCCAGCGGGTCTTGCCGGTCACCGCCAGGGCGCGGAACTCGCCCGCCTTCACGCGCGAGCTGATCGGCCCGGTGGTCGCGGCGATGAAGTCGATGTCGCCCTGCAGCATGCCGGTGATGGCCGGCGCCTCGCCGCGATAGGGAACGTGCAGGAACCTGGTCTTGGTCTGGTTGCCGATCAGCTCGACGGTGGTGTGCAGGATCGAGCCCACACCCGCCGAGCCGTATTTCAATTCGCCGGGCTTTAATCGCGCCTCGTCGATCAGCTGCTTGAGCGTCTGGAAGCGCGAGTCCGCCTTCACGCAGATCATGAACGGATAGAAGCTCGCGACCGAAATCCAGGTGAAGTCGTCGACGACCTTGAACTTCACGTTCTTCGACAGCGCGGCATAGGCCGGATGCGCGCTCGGCAGCACCAGGAGCGAATAGCCGTCGGGGTCCATTCGCGCGATGGTTTCGGCGGCGAGCCCGCCGGCGAGGCCGGGCTTGGCCTCGACCACGATCGACTGGCCGAGCGACTTCTCCATTTCATGGCCGAGGATGCGGGCGATGATGTCGACGTTGCCGCCCGGCGGGAAGCCCTGCATGATCTTGATGATGCGGTTCGGATAGTCCTGCTGTGCGAGCGCCCCCGTCGAAAGGCCGACCAGCACCACAACCGCCGCGACAAGCTTCTTCATCATGCAAATCTCCCCGACTGCCGCGGTCCGTTCAATCCGGCCGCAACCATCGCCAATTCGCGCTGGCTTTGGCTTCCTTGTCAACGCGCCAAAGCGTCCCGCCTGCGGATGAAACCGCGCTACACTGGTTCTCTCGGCCCGGTCCGGCCCAAACAATATCCAGACCCTGGGGAGGCTCTCATGTTCCGTTGCATCGCCGCCGCAACGCTCGCCATCGGCCTTTTAGGCCCGGCCGCCGCGGCCGAGCTCGATCCCAAGGCCATCGCCATCAAGCAGGCCGACCAACTGAAGTGGCGCGATCCGACCGGCGCCGCGCCGGTCAATCAGAAGGTGCTGTTCGGCGACCCGACCAAGCCCGGCTATTACATGGTGATGAACCGGTTCAAGCCCGGCAACTTCTCCAAGCCCCATTTCCATCCCAACGACCGCTTCATCACGGTCGTCCAGGGCACCTGGTATGTCGGCACCGGCAACAAGTGGGACAAGGACGCAACCATCGGGGTGAAGGCCGGCGGCGTGGTAACGCACTTCGGCAAGCAGGTGCACTACGATGGCGCCAAGGACGAAGAGGTCGTCCTCATCATCGCCGGCGAAGGACCTGCGACGCTCACGCCGGTCGAAATGGCGAAGTAGCCTCGCGGCATGGCGCTCGCAAGCGCACCGCGTGTTACAGGGGCTCGATCTTGGCGAGTTTGACCAGGTCGGCATAAAACCGAAATTGAGCTTGGACGAAACTCTTGAATTCCGATGGTGAGCTTTCGAAGGGGTAAAGCCCAAGCTTTGCCAACTGGCCTTGCACGTCGGGAGTCTCGAGCGCCGCCTTTATCCCCTGGTGCAATCGCATCACGACGTCTGCCGGCGTATTGGCGGGCGCAAACAGCCCAAACCAACCACCGTCCAGGACAAAATTCTCAACTCCGGCCTCTGCCATCGTGGGCACGTCAGGCAACACTGGGCGCCGTGTGGTGGAGGTGTAGGCAAGCGGACGCAATGTGCCCGCCCTGATGTGCTCGAGCGACAGCGTTGACGTGATGAACATCGCCTGGATTCGCCCGCCCAGCAGATCGGTGATCGCGGGGCCGGTCCCGCGGTACGGAACGTGTGTCATCTTGATTCCGGTTCGGACCTGGAACAATTCCGCCGCGAGGTGAAGCGCGTTTCCAACGCCCGGCGATCCGTAAAACAGCGTGTTGTTGGCGTCGCGTCCGAACGCGATGAATTCCTGGACCGACTTGGCTGGGAGCGAGGAGTTTACTACAAGGATGTAGCCGTCGCTGCGGCAGAGCGAAGTAACCGGCTCCAGATCGGCCAGGACATCGTAGGGAAGACTGCGATAGATGCTCGGGTTCACCACAATCGCCGTGGACGGCACAAGCAATGTGTATCCATCCGCAGGTGCCTTGGCCACGGCGTCGGTGCCGACCGTCCCATTCGCGGCTGGACGATTCTCCACGATAAAGGATTGCTTTAATTGGACCTGCAACTGCTGGGCGAAGATACGCGCAACCGTATCCGGCGCGCCGGCCGCCGATGGCACCACGACGCGAACGACGCGATCCGGATATTGCTGGGCCGACGCGGTCCGATGCATCGCCAGCGTGAGCGATAAAGCCCCGGTCCCCAGGGCAAGGATTTCGCGCCGGCTCGGCATGGGAACCCGTGCAGAATCCCTCACCTACGCCGCGACCGAGGCTGCGTAGTCGACGGCCGGAGCCTGCCCTTCGAACAGGCCGCGCTCGTGAATCCACGCCTGGGTCTTGGCGTACATCTCCTCGGTGTAGGGCAGGAAGACGATGCGCTCACCCGGCGAGAACAGGCGCGCATCGACCTTCGATTTGTAGCGCTCCGGAATCTCGTTGAGGTAATAGTGCCGATATTTTTCGGGCGCGAAATCGAGTTCCATCTGGGCCCGCTTCATGCCGTTCATGTACTTCTGCACATCGGCCGGATCGACGGCGGGCGGGAACATGAATGCGATCATGAACGACGCATCGACGACCTTGCGGAAGCCGAGTTGCTCCAGAACCTGGAACGACAAACCCCAGACGCTGACAGCGGGCAAGTCGCGGCCGACGCCGATGTCGACGCGCGCCCAGATCGAGCCGCCAAACCTGAGCTTGATCTGCTCCTTGCTCAGGAACGGCTCAAGCGACTGGATCGTGGTGAAGTGGCTGCCGGAATGATAGCCGACCGCGATCTCTTGTCCGGCAAGCTGCTCGGGCCTGGTGATCGGCGACTCGGGCGGGACCATGATTCCGCCGGGAGTGACGACGTAGGATTTGCCCCACATCTTTCCGGTCTGCTGCGCGGAAGCCTGGTTCACGGCCCAATGGCACGCGCAGGAAATATCGGACTTCACGCCCTTGTTGCCGCCGGAGGTCTTGTAGGACTCAAACGCTCCGGACAGCAGGTCGGTGACCTTTCCGGAAGCATCGACGCTCTTCGGCTTTTCCATTGAAGGGCTGCTGGTGAATTCGTAATCGAGCCCCTCGTCCCGGAAATAGCCCTTCTCGTGCGCGATCCATTCCTGCAGCCGGCCGTGAGGCAGAATGACGAATTTTCCCATGTCATGTTCTCCGAATGAGGCGGACCCGGTCCGCCGTTGCGATCGCGTGCCGATTGTTCATGCGTGCCGAACCTAGATCTTCGCCCAGCCTGCCGGCGGCTTCCGGCCGGGATGCAGCGCGCCGCATTTCTTGCACTTGCGCGCGGCCTCGTCGGCGAAGAACGCCTCGTAAAGCGGCGGCAGGTCGCGCACGAGGTGCGTCACCTTCACCTCGATGCGGTGGACCAGCGCGTCGCATTCGAAGCAGTACCATTCGAAGGCGTCGAGCTCGTCGGGCTGGCGGTTCGGCTCGACCACAAGCCCGATCGAGCCCGCCGGCCGCTGCGGCGAGTGGCGCACATGCGGCGGCAGCAGGAACACCTCGCCCTCCCGGATCGGCACGTCGTAGAAATTGCCCTGGTCGCCGACCTTGAGCACCATGTTGCCCTTGAGCTGGTAGAAGAACTCCTCCACCGGGTCGTCGTGATAATCGGCGCGCTCGTTCGGGCCGCCGACCACCTGCACGGTCATGTCGCCGTCCTCGAACACCTTCTTGTTGCCGACCGGCGGCTTGAGCAGGTGCTCGTTCTCGCTGATCCATTTCTGGAAATTGAAGGCTTTCAGTCTTCCGGTTTGCATGATCGGTCTCCAATCCCACGTTCGTCATGCCCGGCCTTGTGCCGGTCATCCACGTCTTGCTTTCTTTCTCAATTCCATAAGCAAGGCGTGGATGGCCGGGACAGCCCGGCCATGACGGAACAACTAAGCTGCCGACGACTTCGGCGAAGCAGACGGCAGCTTGAGCCCGCAGGTTTCGAACGCGCGGCGCGTCGCTTCCTTCTCGGCGTCGGTCAATTCCAGCATCGGCGGGCGCACCCGCCCACCGGCCTGGCCGAGCAGTTCCTGCCAGTATTTCGAATGCGACGGCGGCTTCTCCGCCGGCCGCGAGCGGCGGAACGCCTCGCGCACCGGATTGAGGCTGTCGCGAATGACCTTCGCCTTCGCCACCTCGCCGGCGAAAGCGAGATCGGTGTAGTCGCGCATGCGGCGGTCCACCTTGGACTGGAACAGGTAGGGCGGCGACGAGCAGAGATAAAGCCGCCAGCCGAGCTCGACGATGTTGTCGAACCACTCCTCCTCCGAGGCCGTGCTGACAATCAGCTTGTCGCCCACGAGCCGCGTCAGCCGCGCATACATCTCGCGCGGCACGCTGTATTTGATCGCGACGATGTTCGGCAGTTCGGCGATCCGCGCGCACAGTTCCGGGCTCATCAGGTAGCCGGAGTCCGGGTGGCTCCACATCGCGATGCCGATGTCGACCTGCTCGCTGATCGTCTTGTAGTACCGATAGAGCGTCTCGTCCTGCTTGTGCAGGAAGTGCAGCACCGGCGCGTGCACCACGATATAGGGAGCGCCGACCGCCTGGGCGTGCTTCGCAAGTTCGATCACCGTGTCCATGTTCTGGTCGGAGCAGGATGCGATCACGCCCGAGGTCTTGCCGATCTCGTCGACGGTGATCTCGAACGAGCGTTTGCGCTCGGCGACCGACATCGAGAAGAACTCGCTCTGCTTGCCGGCGACGAACACGCCGTCGATGCCGAGATCGTCCACCCAGTGCCGCAGGTTCCTGCGAAAGCCCTTCTCGTCGATCGAGAGATCCTCCGCGTAGGGCATCAGGGCTGCCGCCCAGATGCCTTTCATATGGGCGCGGGCGTGGTCCTTGGCGTCGGATCGGCGGTATTTCATGGCGCTTCCTGTCGCTTCGATGATCGGCCGCATCATGCCCCAAAATCCGCCTGCAGCGTAGCTGCGATTCCGCAATGCCGCGATGCCTGTCACGTCATCTCAAAATGAGGCACAAAAGCTTGGGAATTAGCAACAATTTGAACTGGCGAATTCGCAAGGCTGAGCTAAATTGCCGCCGGGTGCGGGCGGTCGGGCTGGGAGAACGGGCGATGAAGCGCGCCGCGCTGATTGCCGGAGTATCGATTGCGGCTCTCGTGTGCGTTGGGCCCGCGGCGGTCCACCCGCGGCGGTCCAGGCGTCGCCCCTCGGCGGCGGATCCTGGTGGGGCTCAAGGACGCTCTCGCCCTACGGTCCCGGCCCCCGGAAATCCATCAAGGCGCGCGAACGCAAGGCCGAGAAGAAGTCCGAGGCACTGGCACCGACGCCGCCTGCGGGCCCCCTGCACATCATCGTCTCGATCGGCAAGCAGCGCGCGACACTGTTCGACGACGGCGTGCCGGTTGCGAGCACCGCGATATCGACAGGCACGCCCAGCCATCCGACGCCGACCGGCGTGTTTACGATCATCCAGAAGAGCCGGCACCACGTCTCCAATCTCTACGGCGCCGCGATGCCCTACATGCAGCGCATCACCTGGTCGGGATCGGCGCTGCACCAGGGTCCCCTGCCCGGCTATCCGGCCTCCCATGGCTGTGTCCGCCTGACCACCGAGTTCGCGCAACGGCTCTGGACCACGACCAAGATGGGCGCGCGCGTCATCGTCACCCGCGACGAGGTGGCGCCGGTTGCGATCGAGCACGCCCGCCTGTTCGTGCCCCGGCCGCCCAAGGTGGTGGAGGCGCCCGCCGTGACCTCGGCGCTGGTCCGAACCGCCAGCGCCGCCAACGGGACGGTCGTCGTGGAGCCCACGAAAACGTCCGCGACCGACGGGATCGGCAGCACGGCCGAGACGGCGAAGCCCACCGAGACGCCGGAGCCTGCAACCCAATCCGCCGCGACACGGACGGCGCCTGCGCCGGTCGTCATCGACGAGCGCCCGGCCACCATGCCCGCGGCCATCGTCAAGGAGGCGAGCCGCCGGCCGGTCTCGGTGTTCGTCAGCCTCAAGGAAGGCAAGCTCTATGTCCGCCAGGGCTGGCAGCCGCTGTTCGAAGCGCCGGTGACGTTCGAGCAGCCCGACCAGCCGATCGGCACCCATGTCTACACCGCGATGGGCCTGAAGGCCGACGGCAACGGCTTGCGCTGGACGGTCGTGTCGATCCCGAGCAGCATCAAGCCCAAGGTGGAGCCCAAGGCCTCGGAGAACGGCCGCAAGCCGCGCAACGATCGGGCGGTCAAGGCCGTCGAGATCGTGACGCAGCTGCCGAGCGCAAGCGCCGCGCTCGACCGCATCGTCATCCCGCCGGACGCGGTGGAGCGCATCTCCGAAATGATGATGCCCGGATCGTCGCTGATCGTGTCGGACAACAAGCTCTCCGACGAGACCGGCGCCTACACCGACTTCATCGTACTGACGCGCTGAGAGTCGTGCCCCGGACACGGTGCAGCGCGCAGCGATGCACCGCTGATCCGGGGCCGTCACGCGCTCCGAATTCATGACGGTCCCGGTTCTGCGGCATACCACTTCGCTTCGCTACGTGCTGCGCCGCGCCCGGGACAACGACCTGTTCAAACTCCCGCCACCTGGGTCTGCGTCGCGAGCCGCGAAGGCTTCCTGCGCGGCAAGGTGACCGAGCAATAGGGCGTCGGCACCGGGGTCTTGCTGAACGAAGGCCCGTTGCCGCCCTCGTTCACGTCCACCCAGCAGAGCCAGTTGTCGTCGTCGCGCAGGTCGTGATCCTCGCGGAAATGGCTCAAGCGCGACTCGGTGCGATAGAGCGAGGCGCCGAGGATGAAGCGCGCCGCGAGCAGCATCGCCTCGGTTTCCTTCAGCCGGACCAGTTCGTGGGTGTGCGGCGCGGCGATGGTCTTGAACTCATCGGTCATCGAGATGACCCGGTCGAGCGCCTGCTGCAGCCGATCCTCGCGCTTCAGAATGCCGGTGTCGTAGGCGAACATCACGCCCTGCAGATCGCGCAGGATACGATCGGACTCCGCCGCCGCGGTCGGCTTCAGCGGCGCATTGGTCTCGGCATGCAGCGCGCGCACCTCGGCGGCATCGAGCGACGGCTGCGGCAGGCGTTCCAGATCCTCTATCGCGGACTTCCCCGCGATCCAGCCGTTGCCGACACAAAGGCCGATATGAAAACCCGCGAAATGATTGGCGCAGCCCGCCTGCGCCAGCCCCGCCGATAAAAGCCCCGGCACATCGGAGCGGCAATCGGCGCCGGTGCGGATGCCCATCTTGGTCATCTGGTTGAGCGCATAGTACGGCGTCTTGCCGAACATATCGGTCTTTGCCTCGTCGCCGAGCTTGCGGAAGAAATTGTCCATCCACTTGACCTTGCTCTGGATGAAATACTCCCGCAGGTGTTCGGGGATCGGCGACATGTCGAGATAGAGCGGCGTGTTGCCCTTGCGGTTTTCCATCGCCATCGCCTTGGCGATGCGCGGCACGTCGGCCTGGTCGCCCCACTCCGGCTCGTATTCGTCCATGAACGCCTCGCCCTTGGCGTTCACCCACCGCGCGCCCTCCTGGATCGCAAAGGTGATGCCCTCGAAATAGAATTTCGGGGTGCCGGGGCGCACGTAGCTGAATTCCGCATTCCGCAGCGCCGCGCCGGCCCGATAGGCAAGCAGCGTGCCGGTGCCGGTGATGTCGCGGACGAAGCCCGAGCGAAAGGTGATGGCGTTGGTCGCGACGATGGTGGTGCGCGCCTTGATGACATTGAACTCGCCGGTGCGGCTGTTGATACCGACCGCGCCGGTGATCCGGTCGCTGCCGCCACGCATCAGGCCGGTGATGAACAGCCGGTCGATCAGTTGCACGCCGTCTTCCTCGAGCGCGCGGCGGAGCTTCCAGGCGAATTCCAGCCCGCCGCCTTCGGGATACATCACGCGCGCGAGATCGAGTCCGCGGGTAGGCCTCCGCTTGTAGGCTCCGGCCTCGTCACGGCTGAAGTGCATCCCCATTTTCTCGAAATCCCGCAGCCGCGCATGGGAGTCGATCAGCGACTGGCGCACCAGCTCCTGGTCGGCGATGCCGTCGTTGCCAGCGACGATCTCATGCAGGATTCCGTCGATGTCGTCGCCCGGCAGCGCGACGATGGTCCAGGCGTTGGAGAAGGCGGTGTGGCCGGTGCGGCCGATCAGCCAGGAATCGACGAGGGTGACGCAGGTGCCGGGCGGGCCGTTGCGCTTGGCGGAGAGCGCGGCCATCAGCCCGCCCGCCCCCGCGCCGACCACCAGCACGTCGGTGTCGATCAATACGCCGTCGAGCCGGTCCATGCCGCTCACCAGGGCCGCGGGCGGTTCTTCACCGACGGGTGCACGTCGACGATGTGCTCCGGGCAGAAGATTTCGCAACTGAAACAGGTGATGCAGTGCTCGCGGAACTTGATGACCGGCAGGAGCCTCAACTGGCGCAGGCCCGCGATCTCAGCCGCGACCGGCTGCGGCTCCATGTGGATCACGTCGGCCGGGCACACCACGTCGCAGATGCCGCAACCGGTGCATTTTTCGAGCTCGATGCTCTCGATCATGCCGTGTCATAGCAAATACCGCCGCTCCTGTCGTGAGCGGTCAGGCGGCGCCCTGCGCCGCCACGGAAGCCGCGGGGCGGCTGCGCAGCCCGGCCTCCTGCGCACGATCGAGCACGAGCTGCAGCGAGGCCACCTCGACACGGTTGCGGCCGCGCTCCTTGGCGCAGTAGAGCGCCTCGTCAGCCTGCGCCAGCAGGGCCGGGATGTCGAACAGGTTCGCCTCGGCGATCACCATGCCCATGCTGACGGTGCCGCCGATCCGCCGGCCATCGACATCCGCCGCCGCGTTTTCGAACGACAGCCGGATGCGCTCGGCGATGGCGAGGCCTTTGTCGCGGCCGGAATCGTACAGCACGATGGCGAACTCCTCGCCGCCAAGACGGCCGATCAGGTCGTAGGGGCCGAGCTTGGCGCTCGCGGCCTCGGCGAAAATCTGCAGCACATGGTCGCCCACCGCGTGGCCGAAGCGATCATTGATCGACTTGAAATGATCGAGGTCGGCGAGCAGCACCGCGACCGACCGGCCTTCCGCCTCCTGCCGCTTGCTGAGCGCGATGACATCTTCGAGGAAAGCGCGGCGGTTGGCGATGCCGGTCAGCGGGTCGACCAGCGCCGCGGTCTTGTGGCGCAACTCGGTGCGCTCCTTCGCCATCGCCAGCAGGATGAAGGCGATGGCGATGGTGAACAGCAGCGCCTCGAAGCTCAGCACCGTCAGCCACACGCTGTCGAACACCTGGCTGGTCGGCGACCAGGGCAGAACCTGGGAGAGCGGCGTGCGCAGCAGGAACAGCGCGCCATGGGCGAACAGCATGAAGATCGCAGGCCACCGCGACACCAGCGGCTCGCTGCGGCCGCGCCAGAACTCATACGCCGTCGCCCAGGTGTAGGCGGTGATGATGCCGGAGGACAGCAGCACCTTGGCTTCGAGCGAGTCGACGAAGAACGGCGCGCGGCAGGCGAGAATCCACAGCACCGCGCCGCCAACGAGATACATCGGCAGCGGCGCCCGCCCGTCGAACACCCGCGCGCCCGACCATGTCACCGCAAAGGCGGTGAACAGCACGGCGTTGGCGAGGTCTATGGAGATCGCGTCCGACACCGTTCCGTACATGCCGAACAGCACGACGGAGGCGGCCCGCAACAGATGCCCGCAGCCCCACCAGGCGACGGCATGGATGCCGGAGTTCTGGATCCAGGCGAACAGCAGCAGGAGGCCCAGCATGGCCTCGACGTAAATGGTGACGAGAAACAGCGTATTGACGTCGAGGCCCATCGGTCCCTTCCGCGATGACGCGGCCGGCGCAGAAACTGCCCGTCCCTGGCCCAATTGCTAGCGTTTGCGTGGGAAAGAACTGGTGAATGGCCATGGCGAAAGCCCGCCATTGCAGGACTATGGTTTCTTTAGTGTTTCCGGCCGCCCCAAGGCGTTAACGAACGGCGGCAGACGGGACCGGGCGTCCGGGGCTATCTCGCATGCCGAAACTGCTGCCGTTTCACCGCTGCGGAGCATGGTTTTGCCAATCGTTTCACGGGCTTGTGGCCGGAGAGCCGGTCCACTAGGTTTTTTTCGACTTCGCGAAAAGGCTCAAAATCCATGCAAATCCGCGACGGCGTCGTCGAGGCCATCGGCCACACACCGCTGATCAAGCTCGAACGGGCGTCGGCCGAGACCGGCTGCACCATTCTCGGCAAGGCCGAGTTCATGAACCCCGGCGGCTCGGTGAAGGACCGCCCCGGCCGCCAGATGATCCTAGAGGCCGAGAAGCGCGGCGAGCTCAAGCCCGGCGGGCTCGTGGTCGAGGGCACCGCGGGCAACACCGGGATCGGGCTTGCGCTCGTTGCCAACGCGCGCGGCTATAGGACGCTGATCGTCATCCCCAACACCCAGAGCCAGGAAAAAAAGGACATGTTGCGGCTCTGCGGCGCGGAGCTGATCGAGGTGCCCGCCCTTCCCTACAGCAACCCCGACAACTACCAGCACGTCGCGCGCCGCCTCGCCGACAAGCTGCGCAAGACCGAAAACAACGGCGTGCTGTTCGCCGACCAGTGGAACAACCGCGACAACCGCCTAGCGCATTATCTTTCGACCGGCCCGGAAATCTGGGAGGAGACGCAAGGCCAAATCGACGGATTCATCTGCTCGGTCGGCACCGGCGGCACGCTCGCCGGCACTTCCATGTTCCTCCGCGAAAAGAACAAGGACATCGTCATCGGCGTCGCCGATCCGCGCGGCGCTGCGATGTACAACCTGTTTTCCACGGGTCTGGCCAAGTCCACCGAGGGCGGCTCGATTACCGAGGGCATCGGGCTCGGCCGCATCACCCCGATCATCGATGACATCAAGGTCGAGAAGCCCTATCTCGTCCCCGACGAAGAGGCCGTGCCGATCGTCTTCGATCTCCTGGAGCACGAGGGGCTCTGCCTCGGCGGCTCGTCCGGGATCAACGTCGCGGGCGCCATTCGCCTCGCCAAGGATATGGGGCCGGGAAAAACCATCGTCACCGTACTCTGCGATTCCGGCACGCGCTATCATTCAAAACTGTTCAATCCGGAATTCCTGCGCTCCAAGAAGCTGCCGGTGCCGGCCTGGCTCGAAAAGAAGTCGAACGTCGAAATCCCGTTTGAGAAGAAGGCCTAGCTCCAAACTCTCCACGTCATTCCGGGGCGCGCCGAAGGCGCGAGCCCGGAATCCATATCCCCTGTATCAATGCTCAACCGCTGCGGGTTATGGATTCCGGGCCCGGCGCTCCGCGCCGTCCCGGAATGACGGTGGAGCGGTTGGCGAAAAAACGTTTAGTCTATCGCCATGCCCACCGACTGCCTGTTCCGCGAGGATTCCTATCTGCAGGCTTGCGAAGCGACCGTCGTCGCCGTCCAGCCCGACGGCGGCATCGTGCTCGACCGCACCGTGTTCTATGCCGCCTCCGGCGGCCAGCCCGCCGACCGCGGCACGCTGACCACGGCATCGGGCGCAGCGATCCCGATCGGCAATGTCGTGTTCACCGATCCCGGCAAGACCACGATCGCGCACGTTCCGGCACCCGGCGCGCCTCAGGTCGCAGTCGGCGATTCCGTAACAGCCGCGATCGACTGGCCCATCCGGCATGCCCGGATGCGCATGCATACGGCGCTGCATCTGCTCTCCGCCGTACTGCCCTACCCCGTCACCGGCGGCTCGGTCGGCGAGGCGGAAAGCCGGCTCGACTTCGATATCCCCGATGCCGGTCTCGACAAGGACGCCATCACCGCAAGGCTCGCCGAGATGATCGCAAGAGGCGCCGCGGTCACGCACCGCTGGATCGCCGACACAGAGCTCGAAGCCAACCCTTCTCTGGTCAAGACCATGTCGGTGAAGCCGCCGATGGGCACCGGCCGGGTGCGGCTGATCGAGATCGCCGGCCTCGACCTGCAGCCTTGCGGCGGGACGCACGTCCGCTCGACCTCAGAAATCGGCGCGGTGCGGGTGACGCAGGTCGAGAAGAAGGGAAAATTGAACCGCCGCGTCCGGCTGGCGTTGGTGTAGGCTGCACCCTCCGAAAAGCGAGAAACACCCCCATGCCCGATCCCCGCCCGCCCGCGAGCAAAAACCTCGTGACCACCGACTGGCTCGCCGCCCGCCTGGGCGAGCCCGAGATCAGCATCGTCGACGGCTCGTTCTACCTGCCCGCGCTCAAGCGCAACGCGAAGGAAGAATATCTCGCGGGCCATATCCCGGGTGCGGCGTTCTTCGACATCGACGCCATCGCCGATCATTCCACCGAACTGCCGCACATGCTGCCCGGCACGACGCAGTTCTCCAAGGAAGTCGGCGGGCTCGGCATCGGCAAGGATGACACCATCGTGGTCTATGACGGCATCGGCCTCGGCGGCGCGCCGCGGGTGTGGTGGACCTTCCGCCTGTTCGGCGCCAAGAAGGTCTACATCCTCGACGGCGGCCTGCCGAAGTGGAAGGCGGAGGGCCGCGCGCTGGAGCAAGGCGCCTCGAAGCGCACCCCGCGCAAATTCGAATCCGAATTGAACACCCGCCTCGTCGCCAACGCCGACGACGTGCAGATGGCGCTGGCTGATCACTCCGCCCAGGTGGTCGACGCTCGGCCTGCCACCCGATTCCGCGGCGAGGACCCGGAGCCGCGCCCGGGCGTGCGCCCCGGCCACATGCCGGGCGCCAAGAACGTGCCGGTGACAGGGCTGATCGAGGAGGGCCGCCTCATCGCGCCTGAGAGGATCAAGGAGAAGTTCGCCGCCGGTGGCGTCGATCTCGACCAGCCGGTCATCACGAGTTGCGGCTCGGGGGTGACGGCCGCGACGCTCTGGTTCGCGCTCGACGCCATCGGCAAGGCGCCGAAGGCGCTCTACGACGGGTCATGGACCGAATGGGGCAGCCGGCCGGATCTGCCGGTCGCCACCAAAGACTAGGCCCAATGGCGCGGCGGGCGCGCTCAGCGGCAAAGCCGAACCGGCCGGTGGCGCTCGTCACCGGAGCCGCCAACGGCATCGGCCGCGCCATCTCGCTGCACCTGCTCGACGCCGGCTGGTGCGTCATGGCCTTCGATCTGCCGAAGACGCGTCTGGTCCAGCAGTTCCGCGGCTGGGCGCGCTCGGCCGCGACCATCGAAGGCGACGTGGCCGACGAGGATACCGTCGATGAGGCGGTCCGCCTGACGCTCGACCGGTTCGGCCGCCTCGACGCCGTGGTCGCCAACGCCGGCATCATGATCCGCCGCCCGATCCGGCGCTTGTCGCTTGAGGACTGGCGGCGCGTTCTCGACATCAATCTGACCTCGACGTTCCTGCTCGCCCGCGCGGCGCAGCGCGCGCTGCGCTCGTCGAAGGGGTCGATCGTGACCATTGGCTCAGCCCGCGCGCTGATGTCGGAGCCGAACACGGAATCCTACTCGGCCTCCAAGGGCGGCCTGCTCGCTCTCACCCACGCGCTCGCGATCAGCCTCGGCCCCGACATCAGGGTCAATTGCGTGAGCCCCGGCTGGATCGCCACCGCCGACTACAACAAGCTCAAGCGCAAAGACCACGCGCAGCATCCCGCGGGCCGCGTGGGGAAGCCCCAGGACGTGGCCAAGATCGTGGCCTTCCTGCTCGACCGGGAAAAATCCGGCTTCGTCACCGGCGCCAATTTCGCCGTGGACGGCGGCATGACGCGCAAGATGATCTATGTGGAGTGAGCCGGGCGGCCGCGCTATTCTTTAGCCCGAATCCGGCTGAAGGCTCCGCACCACATGATCTTTCGCCAGTTGTTCGATCAGACGTCCGGCACCTATTCCTACCTGCTCGCCAGCCGCCGCGGCGGCGAGGCGCTGATCCTCGATCCGGTGCTGGAGAAGGTCGACCGCTATCTCCAGCTTGTGCGCGAGTTCGACCTCAAGCTCGTCAAGGCGGTGGACACCCATCTGCACGCTGACCACATCACCGGCCTTGGCGCGCTCCGCGACAAGACCCATTGCATCACCGTGATGGGCGAGCAGACCAAGGCCGACGTGGTGTCGATGCGGCTGGCCGATGGCGACAAGCTCACCATCGAAGGGCTATCCCTCGACGTGATCTACACGCCCGGCCACACCGACGATTCCTACAGCTTCATCATGCCGGACCGGGTGTTCACCGGCGACACGCTGCTCATTCGCGGCACCGGCCGCACCGATTTTCAGAACGGCGATGCGCGCATGCAGTACGAGTCGATCTTCGGCCGGCTCTTGAAGCTGCCGGACGCGACGCTGGTCTATCCGGCGCACGACTACAAGGGCGACACCGTCTCCACCATCGGCGAGGAGCAGGCCTACAACCCCCGGCTCCAGGTGAAGTCGGTGGACGAATATGTCGCGCTGATGAACAACCTCAAGCTCTCAAATCCGAAGATGATGGACGTGGCGGTGCCGGCCAACATGAAGGTCGGCCTGCATCAGGAGGAGATCGCCCGCCGCGGCTGGGCGGTTTCCGCCACGCAGGCGCTGGACTTCCTCGGCAAGCCGGACATCGCCATGATCGATCTGCGCGAGCGCACCGAGCGCGAGCGCCACGGCACCATCCCGGGCTCGCTGCATGTGCCCTACCCGAGCCTGCAGGAGAACATCGGCGCGGGCGGCATGCTGCACGAACTGGCCAAATCGACGAGCAGGCGGCTCCTGTTCTACTGCGCCTTCGGCGAACGCTCGGCGATGGCGGTGCAGGCGGCGCAGGACGCGGGCTTGAGCAGCGCATGCCACATCCAGGGCGGCATCGACGCGTGGAAGAAGGCCAGCGGCCCGCTCGTTCACTGAATTGCCGATGCCTTGAGCGACTGACCCGATGGCCTGCTCGTCCATTGGCTTGTCAGCCACAGGCACATCGGCCATTGACCGACCGGCACATGGCGGATGGTTAAGAAAAGGTTGATGCCCCTCAAATCCAGCGGGGCATTTCCCGTCAGTGCAGAATTTGGCTGAGAAATAGCTTGGTCCGCTCGTGCTGCGGATTGTCGAAGAACGCCTTCGGCTCGTTCACCTCGACGATCTGGCCCTCGTCCATGAAAACGATGCGGTTGGCCACCTGCCTGGCAAATCCCATCTCGTGGGTGACGACCAGCATGGTCATGCCGTCCTCGGCGAGCCGCACCATGGTGTCGAGCACCTCCTTGACCATCTCCGGATCGAGCGCGGAGGTCGGCTCGTCGAACAGCATGATCTTCGGGTTCATGCAGAGCGCTCGCGCGATCGCCACCCGCTGCTGCTGGCCGCCGGAGAGCTGGCCGGGAAATTTCGCCGCCTGTTCGGGGATTTTGACGCGCTGGAGATAGTGCATCGCGATCTCTTCGGCCTGTTTCTTGAGCTGCTTGCGCACCCAGATCGGCGCCAGCGTCAGGTTCTCCAACACTGTCAGATGCGGGAACAGGTTGAAGTGCTGGAACACCATGCCGACGTCGCGGCGGACCTCGTCGATCTTCTTCAGATCGTTGGCCAGTTCCATGCCATCGACGACGATGCGGCCCTGCTGATGCTCCTCCAGGCGGTTGATGCAGCGGATCATGGTGGACTTGCCGGAGCCCGACGGGCCGCAGATCACGATGCGCTCGCTTTTGGTGACGCGCAGATTGATGTCGCGCAGCACATGGAAATCGCCGTACCACTTGTGCACGCCGATCAGGTCCACCGCCACACCGGTTTTCAGCGGTGCCGGCTTGAGCCCGGGAATGCCAGTGGTTTGCTGTTCCATCGTTCCTCTCAGCGCCGATCCCCCGCCGCAAGGCGGGCTTCGACGAACCGTGCGTAGCGCGACATGCCGTAGCAGAAGATCAGATAGAAGATCGCGGCGAAGGCGTAGCCGGTGGTGCTGATCCCCGGCGTGGCCCAGTTCGGATCGACGCGCGCCGCCTCGATCGTCATCAGGAAATCGAAAATGCCGACGATGAACACGAGCGTGGTGTCCTTGAACAGGCCGATGGTGGTGTTGACGATGTTGGGGATGGTGATCTTCAGCGCCTGCGGCAGGACGATGAGCCCCATGGTCTTCCAGTAGCCCAGGCCCACCGCCATCGCGGCCTCGTACTGGCCCTTGGGAATGGCCTGAAGCCCCGCCCGCACGACCTCGGCCATATAGGCCGCAGCAAACAGCGAGACGCCGACCAGCGCTCGCAACAGCTTGTCCGGCGACCAGGTCTCGGGACCGAACAGCGGCAGCATCACGCTTGCCATGAACAGCACGGTGATCAGCGGCACGCCGCGCACGAACTCGATGAAGATCACCGAAAACAGCCGCACCGCGGGCATCTGCGAGCGGCGGCCGAGCGCCAGCACGATGCCGATCGGCAGCGAAAAAACGATGCCGACCGCCGACACCACCACCGTCACCAGCACGCCGCCCCAGGACGTGGTCGGCACCTTGGCAAGGCCGACCAGCGGCCAGCCGAGCAGCAGGATCAGCGAGACGACCGGCATGACGACGAAGAAATAGATCACGCCGAGATCGCGGCGCGGCGCGTCGAGCCATGCCATCCAGACGACGCCGGCCGCGAGCAGGACGAAGAACACGTTGACCCGCCAGCGCTCCTCGATCGGATAGAAGCCGTAGGTGAAGAAGTTGATGCGGTCGATGACGAAGGCCCAGCAGGCGCCGATCTCCGGACGATCCGGGCGCGGCAGGCAGTCGGCGCGGATCGAGCCCTCCCACACCGCGTCGATGAGGAGATATTTGACGAGCGGCGGCACGAGCCAGACGATCAGCGCCGCGCAGACGATGGTGAGAACGACGTTGAGCGTGCTGGAGAACAGGTTCTTCCGCATCCAGCCAATCGCGCCGGCTTCGGCGAGCGGCGGCGGCAGCGGCGCGAGCGGCTGGCCGCGGACGAAGGCCGGCCCCTCCATCAATTTCGCATCGGTGGTGGTGGCGATGTCGCTCATGCTTTTGCCTTGCGCATGATCTTGTCCGAAAACCGGTCCCCACTTTTCGGGATCATGCTAGCGCTCCACCAGCGCCATACGGCGGTTGTAGAGATTCATCAGCCCCGAGGTGACGAGGCTGATGGTGAGATAGACCGCCATGGTGATGACGATCACTTCGACCGCCTGCCCGGTCTGGTTGAGCACGGTGCCTGCGAAGATTTGCACCAGGTCCGGATAGCCGATCGCCACCGCCAGCGTGGAGTTCTTGGTGAGGTTGAGATACTGGCTGGTCAGCGGCGGCACGATCACGCGCATCGCCTGCGGGATCACCACCAGACGCAGGGCCGGCCCGGGCCGAAGCCCCAGCGAATAGGCCGCTTCGGTCTGGCCCCTCACCACCGCGAGAATGCCCGCGCGCACCACCTCGGCGATGAAGGCCGCGGTGTAGATCACGAGCCCGAACAACAGCGCCATGAACTCCGGCAGCACCTCGATGCCGCCGCGGATGTTGAAGCGTCCGCTCTCGGGATAGATGAATGTGACCGGAAAGCCGGACAGCGCCAACACGGCGAGCGGCAGCGCAACGACAAGCCCGAGCGAGACCCAGAGAATCGGCGCCTGCTGGCCGGTCGCCATCTGCCGGCGCCTAGCCCAGACCTGATAGACAATCGCGGCGAGAATGCCGAACACCAGCGCGATCAGCGCAAAGCGCGCCGCCGGGCCGAACACCGGCTGCGGCAGGAACAGGCCGCGGTTGTTGAGGAGCGTGCCGCCCGGGATCGTAAAGCTCTCGCGCACGCTGGGCAGCGCCTTGAGCACGGCGTTGTACCAGAACAGAAGCTGCAGCAGCAGCGGGATGTTGCGGATGGTCTCGACGTAGAATCCGGCCATGCGCGCGACGAGCCAGTTCTTCGACAGCCGGGCGATGCCGATGATAAAGCCCAGAATCGTGGCGAACACGACGCCGAGGCCCGCGATCAGCAAGGTGTTGAGGAGGCCGACCCAGAACGCGCGGCCGTAGCTCGACGTGGTCGAGTATTCGATCAGCGTCTGGCTGATGTCGAAGCCAGCGGTGTTGTCCCAGAAGCCGAAGCCGGTGGCGATCTTGGCCCGCGCCAGGTTCTCGGCGGCATTGTGGATCGCGCTCCAGGCCAGGAACACGATCAGCGCGCACAGCAGCACCTGATAGGCGATGCCGCGGGCCTTCGGATTGTAGATCAGCAGCGCCTTCGGTCTTGAGGTCTCGACCGCGGCCATGGGTGTTTGTCCCTCAGGCCTGGCGCCGCGCTCACCGCACCGGCGGCGCGAACTGCAATCCGCCCTTGTTCCACAGCCCGTTGAGGCCGCGCGCGATCTTCAAGGGCGAACCCTGCCCGACGTTGCGCTCGAAGGATTCGCCGTAGTTGCCGACGTGCTTGATGATCCGGTAGGCCCAGTCGTCGGGGAGGCCGAGCGCCTCGCCGTGCTTGCCCTCGGTTCCGAGCAGCCGCTTGATGTCCGGATTGTCGGACTTCTTCTGGTCGTCGACATTGGCCTGAGTGATGCCGAACTCCTCGGCGTTCACCATCGCGTAGTGAGTCCACTTCACGATGTCGAACCACTGGTCGTCGCCGTGGCGCACGGCCGGGCCGAGCGGCTCCTTGGAGATCACTTCCGGCAGGATGACGTGATCGTTGACGTTGGCGAGCCGCAGCCGCTCGCCGGCGAGACCGGAGGCGTCGGTGGTGTAGGCGTCGCAGCGGCCGGCGTCGTAGGCCTTCACGGCCTCCGTCGAGGTGGCGAAGGTGACGGTCTTGAGCTTCATCTTGTTGGCGCGGAAATAGTCGGCGAGGTTCAATTCGGTCGTGGTGCCCTGCTGCACGCAGACCGCGGCGTCGCCAAGCTCCAGCGCGGAGTTCACCTTCAAGGCCTTGCGCACCATGAAGCCCTGGCCATCGAAATAATTGATGGCGGTAAAGTTCATCCCCAGCGAGGTGTCGCGCGAGGAGGTCCAGGTGGTGTTGCGCGCCAGCAGGTCCACCTCGCCCGATTGCAGCGCGGTGAAGCGGTCCTTCGCCGTCAGCGGCACGAACTTGGCCTTGCTCGGATCGTTGAAGATCGCGGCCGCCAGCGCCTTGCAGAAATCGACGTCGAGGCCGGTCCAGCGCCCCTGCGAGTCGGGCAGGCCGAAGCCGGCAAGCGTGCCGTTCGATCCGCAGTTGATCGAGCCCCTCGTCTTGATCGTGTTCAGGGTCTGGGCGGACGCGGCGGACGCGACGATCCCGACGACCGCCGCCAGTGCCAGGCGAATAACGACGCTTTTCATGACCAAAACTCCCAAAACGCAGGCCGGCGCACGGCGCATACGCGCAAGCGCCCCGTCCGACCGCTTCATCCCCTCGATGAACCCATATCAGAACGGGCGCGCAGGCGGGTCAAGGGGTTGCGGTTATTGTCGCAGGCGCCGTAAATCTCGAATTGGCGAGGAATTCATCACAATGACCAAGGCGGAAGGCAGCAAGCCCGCGCAATCGGAGCTCAAACCCGACACCAAGGTCACGACCGGCGGCCGCAATCCGCACGCTCATCACGGCTACGTCAACACGCCGGTCTATCACGCCTCCACCCTGCTCTACCGCACTGCCGAGGATTACCTCGCCCACAACAGCCGGTATTCCTACGGCCGCCGCGGCACGCCGACCTCCGAGGCGCTGGAAACGGCGATCCAGGAGCTCGAAGGCCCGGCCTGCGCGGCCGTCGCCCTGCTGCCGTCCGGGCTTGCGGCGATCTCGACGGCGCTCCTGTCCGTGCTGCAATCCGGCGACCATGTGCTGATGAGCGACAGCGCCTACGGGCCGGCGCGGACATTCTGCGACAGCGTGCTCAGGCGCTGCGGCGTCAGCACCACCTACTACGATCCGCTGATCGGCGCGGGCATCGAAACCCTGATGCAGCCGAACACCCGCGCGGTCTACACCGAGACGCCGGGCTCGCTGACCTTCGAGATGCAGGACATCCCGGCCATCGCCGAGGTCGCGCATCGGCACGGCGCGCTGGCGCTGATGGACAACACCTGGGCGGGGCCGCTCTATTTCAAGGCGCTGGAGAAAGGCGTCGACCTGTCGATCCAGTCCGGCACCAAATACATCGGCGGCCATTCCGACCTGATGCTCGGCACCGTCTCCGCCAGCCAGGGCGCGGCGCAGCGGCTCAAGGACACCGTCTACACGATGGGGTTGTGCGTCGGGGCCGACGACATGAATCTCGGCCTGCGCGGGCTGCGCACGCTCGCGGTGCGGCTGCGGCAACACCAGCAATCGGGGCTGACCGTGGCGCGCTGGCTCGCGCAGCGGCCGGAGGTGCTGAAAGTCCTGCACCCGGCGCTGCCCGGTGCGCCGGGTCATGACATCTGGAAGCGCGACTTCACCGGCGCCTGCGGACTGTTCGCCATCGTGCTCAAGCCGGTCCCCGAGAAGGCCGTGCTCGCCTTCCTCAACGCGCTGTCGCTCTTCGGCATGGGCGCGTCCTGGGGCGGCTTCGAGAGCCTCGCCATTCCGGTCGACGTGAAGGATTGCCGGAGCGTGACGGTATTCGAGCCGGGAGGCCCGGCCATCCGCTTCCATATCGGGCTGGAGGACGTGGGCGACCTGATCGCCGATCTCGAGCGCGGCTTTGCCACGCTGGCGGCGGCGAAGTAGCGTTGCGCATGCAAAAGCCTTCCGACATCGTGATGATGGACGCGCTTGCACTGTCGCGCGCAATCAAAGACAGGCAGGTGTCCTGCGTCGAGGTGATGAATGCCTACCTCGACCACATCGACGCGCTTAATCCGAAGGTCAACGCCATCGTCTCGCTGCAGGACCGCGGCGATCTGTTGGAGCAGGCGAAGGCGCGCGACGAGGAACTCTCGCGCGGAGACTATTGCGGCTGGATGCACGGCTTCCCGCAGGCGATCAAGGATCTGACCGCGACCAAGGGCATCCGGACGACGCAAGGCTCGCGTATCTTCAAGGATTTCGTGCCCACGGCCGATGCGATCGTCGTCGAACGGGTGAAGCGCGCGGGCGCGATCGTCATCGGCAAGACCAACACGCCGGAATTCGGTCTCGGCTCCAACACCTACAACGACGTGTTCGGCAGGACGCTCAACGCCTACGACCAGAGCAGGACCGCGGGCGGGTCGAGCGGCGGCGCCGGCGTCGCGGTCGCGCTGCACATGCTGCCGGTCGCCGACGGCACCGACCACGGCGGCTCGCTGCGCAACCCCGCCGCCTACAACAACGTGTTCGGCTTCCGCCCCTCGTTCGGCCGGGTGCCGGCCAATGCGGCGGACGCCTTCTATGCGATCATGGGCACGCCGGGTCCGCTGGCGCGCACCGTGCCCGACCTTGCCGCGCTGTTGTCGGTGCAGGCCGGCTACGATCCGCGCGCGCCGCTGTCGAACCGTCAGGATCCGGCACAATTCGCAGAGCCGCTGAAGCGCGACTTCAAGGGCACGCGCATCGCCTGGGCCGGCGACTTCGGCGGCCACCTGCCGTTCGAGCCGGGGATTCTCGATCTCTGCAGGTCCGCCCTGAAGGTCTTCGAATCGCTTGGCTGCACCGTCGAGGAGGCCGCGCCGGACTATCCCATCGAGAAGGTCTGGCAGAACTGGAAGGTGCTGCGCGCCTGGCAGTCCGGCTCCGCGCTGAAGGGCTATTACAACGATCCCCAAAAGCGCGCGCTGATGAAGCCGGAAGCGCAGTTCGAGGTCGAAAGCGGCCAGAAGCTCACGGCCTATGACATCTACGACGCCGATGTCGTCCGCACCGCCTGGTATCAGGCCGTGCGCGCCTTCTTCGAGCGTTACGACTATCTCCTGCTGCCGTCGTCGCAGGTGTTTCCGTTCGACGCCAAGACCGACTGGCCGAAACAGATCGACGGCAGGGTCATGGACACCTACCACCGCTGGATGGAGGTGATGATCCCGGTCACCATGTCGAGTTGCCCTGCGCTGTCGGTGCCGATCGGCTTCAGCAGCACCGGCCTGCCGATGGGCATGCAAATCGTCGGGCCGAACCACGGCGAGCTTGCCTGCCTGCAACTCGCGCACGCCTATGACGAAGCGACGAAATGGGTGACCAGGCGGCCCCCGCCGTTGCTCGGCCAGTAGCTACGCCGGCGCGCCCTGCTTCCGCTCGCGCAGGACAAAATAGAGATTGCGCAGATAGACGAACACGCCGAACGCCTGACCCGCGATGAACACCGGGTCGCGGCGATAGAGCGCGTAGACCAGCAGCAGCAGACCTCCGCCGATCGAGCACCACCAGAACGCCACCGGAATGACGCTCCGGCCGACGCGCTCGGAGGCGATCCATTGCACCGCGAAGCGGGCGGTGAAAAACGCCTGCGCGATAAAGCCCAGCAGAACCCACCAATCCAGCCGCATCACGAACACGTCGTGCAGATAGGCGCCAACCGCGTTCGACAGATCGACGAGCATCTAGACCTCCGAAATTTCCGGTACGCGCTTCTTGCGGCGGATCAGCCACCACACGCCGGCGAGATCGAGAATGCCGATCCACAGGCGGTCCCAGAATCCATAGTTCGACGTGCCGTGCGCCCGCGGCCGGTCGACCACGTCGATATAGCCGATGTCACGGCCCTCGCGGCGGACGAGCGCCGGCAGGAACCGATGCAACCCGTCGAAATAGGGCAGCGCGAGGCCAAGTTCGCGCGGGAATGCCTTGAGGCCGCAGCCGGAGTCGCGGGTGCCGTCGCGCAGGATCGCGCCGCGCACCGTGTTGGCGAAGCGCGACTGGAACCGCTTGAAGGCCGAGGCCTTGCGGCCGACGCGCTGGCCGGCGATGAGGCCCACCCGAGGCGCGCCCTGCTCCAGCGCCGCGATCAGCTTCGGCAGAAACGCCGGATCGTTCTGGCCGTCGCCGTCGAGCGTGACGAGAATGGGCGCGCGCGCGGCCCGCATGCCGGTGCGCAAAGCCGCCGATTGCCCGCATGAGCGCGCGTGACGGACCTGGCGCAGCCACGGATGCAGCGCCTTGAGGCGCGTGAGCTCGGCCTCGGTGCCGTCGGTCGAGCCGTCGTTGACATAGATGACCTCGAACCGGCGCCCGGCCAGCGCCACCGCGATCTCGGCCACCAGCGGGGCGATGTTCTCGGCCTCGTTCCGCACCGGAACGATGACCGAGACCGCCGGGCCATTCATGTTGTCGTCGCTCATGCCGCCTTCTAGGCAGAGTGCAGGCGGCGGGCAACAGCTTTGATGATGCGCCGGACGCTCGGGCCGGGCATCGCATGCACGGAACCGCCGGGCCCGACGGTGAATCCGAGCCGGCGGGCGGCAAACCAGTCGCGCACCAGCAGCGCCCCCAACGCGCCGACGATGGCGCCGGCGATTACGTCGCTCGGATGATGCGCCGTCACCACCACCCGGCTGAGCAGGATCAGCACCGCGTAGATCCACATCAGCGCCCTGGCCTGCGGAAAGATCGCACCGATGGCGACCAGCGCCGAGAAGGCCGTGGTGGCGTGGCCGGACGGAAAGCTCGCATAGGCGGCGTGCCAGCCGAACGGGGCATAGGCCCAGACGTCGTCGCCCATGACGAACGGGCGCGCGCGCCCGATCAGCCGCTTGACGACGGTCACGAACAGGCCCGGCAGGGCGATGGCGGTGAAGATGAATCCAAGCCGCACCGCCCATGCGGCCAGAACGCCGCGCGAGAACCGCGACATCCCGGGGGTGTCGAGCGCGGCCAGCGCCAGCAGCACGATCCCGGTCGGCCAGAGGAACCAGCCCGACTTGCCCAGATCGGTGAAGCGGCGGGCGGCGTCGTGCAGCAGGGCCGGCAGCCTTCGCGCCTGGGCGACCGACCACGCGTCGAACAGATACATCACCGCCAGCACGACTGCCGCCGCAATGACCGCGCCGACCGCCAGTTGCGCCGGGCTCGGCCGCGGAACGGCGCCCCGCGCCGGACGCACCAGCGTCGCCAGCGTCGCCTTCGCGTTCGACTGGAACTGGCGCAGCCAGCCTTGACCGGCGGCGGAATTGCCGACATCGCCGGCCGTGCTCACGGCGCGCGCTCGGCGCGATAGACCGCGATCGAAACCGCGCGGCCGACGGAGTAGTTGAAGCCCTCGAAGCGCTGGGGCGGCGCGTAACGCAGCCCGATTGCGTCGGCGCGCCGCAGGAACGTCCGCTCGTGCCGCGCCTCGACCAGCGCGAAGCGGCAGCCGCCGGGGCGCAGGAACTCGGCCGCATCGGCGCCATCGACCATCTTGGTGCCGGTGCCGGCAAGAAAGATGAGGCTCGGCTCCTGATAGCCCGCCGTGGCAACGAGCGCCGGCCCGCAATCGGCATTGCGGACGATCCGCGCCAGCGCGACGCTCGGAAACGCCGTGGTCAGCGACGGGATGATGACGGCATAGATCGAGACCGCGAGCAGGATCGAGGCGACCATGGCGCGCATCAGCGAGTGCTCGGCGCCGTCGGCGGCATAGAGCCGCCACGCCCACAGCCCGAAGATCATCGCCCCGACGGCGAACGGCCAGGCGAGCAGACCGAGCTGCCGGCCGAAGATCACGAGCAGAACGATCGTGCCGATGCCGAGGATCACCGGCAGGAAGAACCACCAGCCGGTGCCGCGCACGAGCCAGCGTTCCCGCGCCAGCACATGCGGATCGACGACTCCGGCGATCAGGATCGCGATCGCGGGATAGAGCGGCAGCACATAATGCGGCAGCTTGGTGATGACGAGTTCCAGCACGATCCAGGCCGGCACGATCCAGCACAGCAGGAACCGCGCGCCCTTCTCGCGCCGCGCAGCCCATACGCTCGGCACCGCCATGGCGGCGAGCGTGGCGCCCGGCCAGAACGTCACCCAGAACAGCGCGAAGTAATATCCCGGCGGCGCGCCGTGGGCCTCCTGGGCGCTCACCACCTTGCTCATGAGGTCCTGGCCGACCGATTGCGCGAAGAAGCTCGAGCCGGAGTGGCTGACGATGGCGATGAACCAGGGCAGCACCAGCACGCAGAGCCAGAGCAGGCCCGGAATGGGCCGCAGCGCCGAGACCCAGCGAAGCGAGCGGTCGCACGCCGCGAGCGCGACCATGCAAAGCCCGACGAACATCAGGATCAGCGGCCCCTTGATCAGGATGCCGACCGCGAGCGCGGTCCAGAAGATCGCCGGCAAGGTCCAGCCGGCGAGGCCCGCGGGAATTGGCCGCCGCTCGCCGAGATAGGCGCGCGCCATCGCACCCATGGCGGCGACGGTGGTGAGCAGCAGCATCGCGTCGGTCTTGGCGAGACGCGCCTCGACCCCGAGCATGATCGACGTTGCCATCATCAGGCCCGCGAGCAGCGCCGCGCGGCGCGAGACGAAGGCCAGCGCCGTCCAGTAGGTCAGCAGCACCGCTCCGATCGCGCCGAGCAGCGACGGGATGCGGTAGATCGCGATCCTGGCCTGCGCCCGCGGCACGCCGAGCGCACCTGCCGCTTTGACCGTGGCGGCCTGCAGCCAATAGATGCCGACCGGCTTCTTGTAGCGGACCTCGTCCTGAAAGCGGATGTCGATGTAGTCGCCCGACTCCAGCATCTGCTTGGTGGCTTGCGCAAAGCGCGCCTCGTCGCGATCCATCGGCGGAATCTGGAAAAACCCTGGCAGGAACGCGAGCAGCGCCACCAATGCCAGCACGGCGGCGGCGCGCGCATGCGAGGCCACCGCGTAGTCGACAACCGCGGTCAACCCGCCCGCGCGAAAGCGGCCCTGGTCCTTGTTGGTGGCGGTCGTCGTCATCCCCTTGGCCTTGCAAATCGGGGCGGACAATAGAGAAATCGCCCCGAGCGGGATAGGACCGCACGGCCACACCGCGGCGTCGAATGATGCCGAAGAAATCGGCGTTTTTGACGTTTCAGGTTTTATATGAGGGATCGCGCCGGTCGAGCAACCGCTTCAGCGCCGGCCATTCCAGAGAGCCGTGCGGACGGTTGATGCCCTTGGCGTCTGGCGACGGCATCACCGTGAGCTGGGCGTTCGACTTGGCGATGACCTCCTGCGGCGGCATGGTCATCTCGCTGTTGCAGGCCATCGCCAGCAACTGGGTCTCGCAGGCGCGCTCCAGGCGATAGATGCTGTTGAAGGCCTGGCCGATGGTCTGGCCCACCGAAAGCAGGCCGTGGTTGCGCAGGATCATCACCTCGCAGTCGCCGAGATCG
>CAMAWG010000042.1 GCA_945861855.1 Rhodoplanes serenus | reverse complement strand
TGACAGGCCCGGCAGCGGCAGCATAGGGTCATACATGGCGGGTGTGGCTTTCCTGAAATTGCGTAGTTTTGATTCGAGACCAAAATCATACGCTGAATCAGTACTTTAAGGCACAACCGCCTGCTAGTCGTGAATAATTCGGGTTAGTTTATCCATATGCCGCGCGTTCAGTTGTCCCCCGCATTCGTGAAATTGGCGGCCTGTCCGGATGGGCTGAAGAAGATCGATTTTTTTGACCGCAAGCAGCGCGGCTTCATGCTCGAGGTTCGCAGTTCTGGCGGCAAGACCTACTATCAGCGCTACACCGATAATCGTGGGCGCGAGCGGCAGTTCAAGATCGGTCCCGCCGATGTCCTCTCGCTTGCGGCAGCGCGCCGCGGCGGGCGGATGGTGCAAGCGCAGGCCTTGGTTGGCGACGATCCGCAAGCTCGCAGAATAGAGCTGCGGGCGATTCCGACCTTGGCCGAACTGGTCCGCGACCGATACCTGCCTTATGTGAAGAGCTACAAGCGGAGCTGGTGCACCGACGAGACCGTATTGCGCATCCATCTCCTTCCCGTCCTCGGGTCGCAGTACGTCGATCAGATCAGGGCCGAGCCGATCCTGGCGCTGGTCGAAAGGATGCGGGAGAAGCAATATGCCACCGGCACGACCAATCGTGTTGTGATCGTCCTGCGGCACATTTTCAATCTCGCGCGCAAATGGCGCGTGCCGGGCGTCACCGAAAACCCCACCACCGGAATCAATCTGGCGCCCGACGTCAACCGCGAACGGTTCCTCTCGTTGGAGGAGGCGCAACGTCTCCTCCTCGCCATTGAGCAGGACGAAAACGAGGTCGCCGCCAAGGCGATCATGCTTCTGCTGCTGACAGGCGCCAGACGCAACGAGATCACGCAGGCGAAATGGGAGCACCTCGATTGGAACAAGAGAACTCTTTTGGTTCCGCTATCGAAATCGGGCAAGCCCCGAAGCATCGCACTCAATGCGGCCGCTATCGAACTGCTGCGTGCAATGCGACCGAACGACGGAAACGCTTACCTCTTCCCCTCGCCGGTCACGGGCCGGCCTTCACCTTCACTTTATTTTCCGTGGCAGCGAATCCGGGCGCGGGCGGGTCTTCCTGATCTCCGCCTGCACGATCTGCGGCACTCGTTCGCGAGCTTCCTGGTGAACAGGGGCATTTCGCTTTACATCGTTCAGGGTCTCCTGGGGCATGGCCACGCCCGCTACACGCAACGCTATGCCCACCTGGCGCCCGACACGCTGAACGAAGCGGCGGAGGCGGTGGGAAGCATCATGGCCGATGCTCGCGCGTTCAATTCGGATCAGCGCATCGAAACCGGAATGACCGACGCACGGCCATGAGCGCTCGCTTCATGTAGGTCTCGACGCGAGCCTCAGTGGCGGACAGGGTGGGATTCGAACCCACGGAAGGCTTGCACCTTCGCCGGTTTTCAAGACCGGTGCCTTAAACCACTCGGCCACCTGTCCAAGTCCCTCAATGCGTGATCGCGCCGGCCAATGCAAGCCGGTCGCGTGCCCATGCGGCGAAGCCTATAGACCCCCCTGCCCGCCCATCGCATTCTGGCGTCATGGCACCTTCGCTTGCAATCATCGGCGCCGGAATGGGCGGGCTCACGCTCGCCGCGGCGCTGCATCGGCGCGGCATCGAGGCCCAGATCTACGAGCAGGCGCCCCGCTTCGTTCGGCTCGGCGCCGGCATCCAGATGAGCCCAAACGCCATGCGCGTGCTGCGCGGGATCGGGCTTGAGCCGCGCATCCGGGCGACTGCGTTCCAGCCGCGCTCCTGGACCAACCGCGACTGGGACACCGGCCGACTCACCAACGAACTGCCGCTCGGCGCCGACGCCGAGGCGAAATACGGCGCGCCCTACCTGCTCATGCACCGCGGCGACCTGCACGACGCGCTGGCGTCCCGCGTGCCCGATGGACGCATCGCGCTCGACAAGAAGCTCGTCGATCTCGACTGGCGTTCCGGCGGCGTGACGATCCGCTTTGCCGACGGATCGAACGCCCAGGCCGACGCCGTTGTCGCGGCCGACGGCATCCACTCCCGCGTGCGCGAACTCTGGCGCGGCACCGAGACGACGAACTTCACCGGCCGTGTCGCCTACCGCACCACATTCCCGGCGGCGCTGCTCGAAGGTTTCGCCATCGACCAGTGCTGCAAATGGTGGGGACAAATGGTGGGGACCGGACCGCCACATCGTCATCTATTACGTCACTGCAAACCGCGACGAGGTCTATTTCGTCACCAGCGTGCCGGAGCCGGAGTTCACCGTGGAGTCCTGGTCCGCGACCGGCGATCTCGCACAGCTCCGCGCGGCATTCGCGGGCTTCCACGAGCAGGTCCGCCGCGTCGTCAACGCCTGCCCGAGTGTGCACAAATGGGCGATCGTCGATCGCGACCCGCTGCCGCGCTGGAGCGACGGCGCGATGGTGCTGCTCGGCGACGCCGCGCATCCCATGACGCAATACATGGCCCAGGGCGCAGCCAGCGCGATGGAGGACGCGGTCGTGCTCAGCCGCTGCATCGCCGAGGCGCCGGGCAACATGCCGGCCGCCTTCGCCCGGTTCGAGGCAGCGCGCCGGGAGCGCACCGCCCGCATCCAGGGCACGTCGCAGCAGAACACCTTCATGCGGCAGCCGACCGATCCCGGTTGGGTCTACGGCTACGACGCCTGGACCGCGCCGCTGCCGGAATACTCCTGAAATTCCTGGGAAGCCTACTCCTGCATCGCCACTTCGCGTTTGGCCCGCAGCGCCGGCAGCGCGATCAGGAGCATCATCACGGCCGCCGCGATCAGGAAGGCCGCAGAGATCGGCCGGCTCAGAAAGATCGTGACGTCGCCGAAATTGATCATCATGGCGCGGCGCATCTGTTCCTCCATCATGGGTCCCAGAATGAATCCCAGAATGAGCGGCGCCGGCTCGCAGTCGAGCTTGAACAACACATAGGCGACCGCGCTCAAGCCCGCGAGCATATAGATGTCGAATATCTTGGCATCGACGGTGAACACACCGATGCAGCAGAACACGAAGATCGCGGGATACAGGAGCCGGTACGGCACCGCCAAAAGCTTCACCCAGAGCCCGATCAGCGGCAGGTTCAGCACCAGCAGCATCAGGTTGCCCACCCACATGCTGGCGACGAGGCCCCAGAACAATTCCGGGCGCTCGGTCATCACCTGTGGGCCGGGCGCTATCCCCTGGATCATCAGCGCGCCGATCATCAGCGCCATGGTCGGATTGGACGGAATGCCGAGCGTCAGCATGGGAATGAACGAGGTTTGGGCGCCTGCGTTGTTGGCGGACTCCGGCGCCGCCACCCCGCGGATGTCGCCCTCACCGAACGTGCGCGGCGGCTTGGCGATCTTCTTCTCGAACATGTAGGCGGCGAACGAGGCGAGCAACGCGCCGCCCCCCGGGAGGATGCCAAGGATCGAACCCAGCGCGGTGCCGCGCATGATCGACCAGAAGCTCACGCGCATGTCCTCCCACGAGGGCAGCACGCGGCCGAGTCGCTCGCCATAGACGTCAGATTTGTCCTTGTGCTCGAGGTTGGCCACGACATCGGTGATGCCGAAAAACGCCATCGCCAGCGCGACGAAGCCGATGCCGTCGGTCAGTTCCGGCTGGCCGAAACCGAAGCGGATCGTGCCGGAATTGACGTCGGTGCCCACAAGGCCCAGCAAAATGCCGAAGCAGACCATCGCAATCGCCTTGATGACGGAACCGCGCGCCAGCACCACGGCGGCGATCAGGCCGAACACCATCAGCGAGAAATATTCCGCAGGCCCGAATTTCAGCGCCAGCTCCGCGAGCGGCGGCGCGAAGAAGGCAACCACCAGCGTGGCGATGCAGCCGGCGATAAACGAGCCGATCGCCGCGATGCCGAGCGCCGGCCCGGCGCGGCCCCTCCGCGCCATCTGGTGGCCGTCGAGCGTGGTGATGACGGAGGACGATTCACCCGGAATGTTGACCAGGATCGCCGTGGTCGAACCGCCGTATTGCGCGCCGTAATAGATGCCGGCGAGCATGATCAGCGCCGGCGCCGGCCCAAGCCCAAAGGTGAACGGCAAGAGCATCGCGACCGTCGCGACCGGGCCGATGCCGGGAAGGACGCCCACGAGAGTGCCGAGGAAGCAGCCGACGAAGCAGTAGATGAGGTGCTGCCAGGTCAGCGCGACGCCAAGTCCGAAGGCGAGATTGCCGAGCGTTTCCATGCGCTCAGGCGTCCGGCCAGAGCCGGATCGGCAGCCCCAGCAGCCACACGAACACCAAGGCCGAGAATGCAATCAGGGCGATGACGAGCCCGAGAGTCTCCAGCGGACGGCTCTCGCGCGACGCCACCGCGCCGGCCAGCACCAGCGCGGCAACGGCCGCGATCAGTCCGAATTGTGCCAGCGCCATGCCGAACAGGGCGATGGCAGCGAGACTGACAATGATCGGCCGGGCATGAAAGCGCGGCACTGGCGGCCCATCCACGACGAAGGCGCGCGCCGAAATGATCAGCCCGAGGCTTGCGAGCAGCACGCTGACCAAGGTCGGAAACAGCCCTGGCCCCATGCGGTGCATGTTGCCGGTACCGTATTGACGCGACAGCCCGATGAACCCCAGCGCGACCGCGATGAAGAACAGGCCGGCCCAGAAATCCTTGGGAGAACGGATGCGCATTACCACGACCTGTCATGCCCCGCGAAGGCGGGGCATCCAGTATCCGCCGGGCGATCAATCCGGCTTGATCTTCGCCTTTTCCACGATCACGGCCATCTGCTGCGCGGTCTTCCTGACCCTGGCGTCGAGCTCGGCGCCGGTCGAGGGGATGGTTTCGACGCCGCCGCCGGCGAAGCGCTCCTTCACGTCGGGCATGGCGAGGATTTTCGCCACCTCGGCCTGCAGCTTGTCGACGATCGCCTTGGGCGTGCCCTTGGGCGCCAGCAGCAGGGTCCAGTTGGAGGCGTCGACATCCTTCACGCCCTGCGACTGCAGCGTCGGCCATTCCGGGTTGAACTTTGAAGGCCGCGCCCCGGTCACCGCCAGCACGCGGAGCCGGCCGGCCTTCACCTGCGGCCCAGCCGACGAACTTGCCAGGATGGCGAACGGAATGTCGCCGCCGGCCAGCGCCGCCGCGGCCGGCGCACCGCCCTTGTAGGGGATATGCTGGAACTGCGTGCCGGTGTTGAGCGCCGTCCATTCCAGGACGATCTGGTTGATGCTGCCGTTGCCGGGCGAGCCGACCGAGAGGCGGCCGGGCTGGGCCTTCGCCCCTGCGAGCATATCGGCGACGGTTTTGTACGGCGTGTTGGCGTTGGCCGCCCAGACCATCGGCGCATCGCTGATCGTGCCAATCGGCGCGAAATCGTCCCACTTGTAGGGCATCTCCTTGAACAGCGCCGGGGTGATCGCAACGTCGCCGACCGTCGCCATGGTCAGGGTGTAGCCATCGGGCGCCGCCTTCGCTCCCGCGCCCATGGCGATGAATGCGTTGCCGCCGGGCCGGTTCTCCACCACCACCGGCTGGCCCCAGGCCTCGGTCAGCTTGGCGCCGACGATCCGGGACGCGATGTCGGCGATGCCGCCCGGCGCATAGGGTACCAGAATGTGAATGGGCTTGGTCGGATAGGTCTGCGATTGGGCCGGCTGCGCCAGCAGCACGAGGCCCGAGACGACGGCGGTCAACACCAGGCGCATATTTGTTCCTCCACTGATCCGCCACAGCCTGCATGAGAAAAGGTGGGTCTTGCAATGCTGGAAATGCCCGAATGGCGGCGCGCCGTGCGGTTTAACGTCCGGCACTCCGGGCGGCCCACCCGGTGGGCCCGCGCCTTGATCTCGACCCCGTTCGCCTATAGCTCATCCGCAGTGCGAACCAAGAACATCACAACGGCTGCCGCGCCCTCCGTGAGCTTCGTCTCGCTCGGCTGCCCCAAGGCGCTGGTCGATTCCGAGCGCATCATCACGCGGCTGCGCGCCGAGGGCTATGCGCTTTCGCGCGAGCACAAGGGGGCCGACCTCGTCATCGTCAACACCTGCGGCTTCCTCGACAGCGCCCAGGCGGAATCGCTCGATGCGATAGGCCAGGCGCTTGCGGAAAACGGCAAGGTCATCGTGACCGGCTGCATGGGTGCGGAGCCGGAGAAGATCACCGCAAAATATCCCAACGTGCTGGCCATCACCGGCCCGCAGCAATACGAGAGCGTGCTCGACGCGGTGCACCGCGCGGCGCCACCGCGGCACGATCCGTTCCTCGATCTGGTGCCGCCCGAGGGCATCAAGCTCACGCCGCGGCACTACGCCTATTTGAAGATTTCCGAGGGTTGCAACAACCGCTGCACCTTCTGCATCATCCCCAAGCTTCGCGGCGATCTCGTTTCGCGCCAGGCCTCCGACGTGCTGCACGAGGCCGAACGGCTGGTGACCGCAGGCGTGAAGGAGCTGCTGGTGATCTCGCAGGACACCTCGGCCTATGGCGTCGACATCAAGTACGCCACGAGCAAATGGAAGGGCCGCGAGGTGCGGGCGAAATTCCTCGATCTCGCGCGCGAGCTCGGCACGCTCGGCGCCTGGGTGCGGCTGCACTACGTCTACCCCTATCCGCACGTCGACGACGTGATCCCGCTGATGGCGGACGGGGTCGTGCTGCCCTACCTCGACATCCCGTTCCAGCACGCCTCGCCCCACGTGCTGAAGCGCATGAAGCGGCCGGCGGCGCAGGAGAAGACCTTGCATCGCATCGCGCGCTGGCGCGCGATCTGCCCCGATCTGACGATCCGTTCGACCTTCATCGTCGGCTTTCCCGGCGAGACCGAGAAGGATTTTCAGATGCTGCTCGACTGGCTCGACGAGGCCGCCCTCGATCGTGTCGGCTGCTTCCGCTACGAGCCGGTGGCCGGCGCCACGTCGAACGATCTCGCGGCACCGGTGCCGAAAGAGGTCACAGAGGAGCGCTGGCATCGCTTCATGGCGCACCAGCAGGCGATCTCCAAGAAGCGCCTCAAGCGCAAGGTCGGAACCGCGCAAGAGATCATCATCGACGAAATCGGACCTACGGTCTCGAAAGGCCGCTCAAAAGGCGACGCGCCGGAGATCGACGGCGCGGTCTATGTGAAGAGCAAACGGCCGCTCCGCGTCGGCGAGATCGTGACGGTGAAGATCGCGCGCGCCGACGAATACGATTTGCATGGTACGGCGGTGGGGTTCTGAATCTCCACTCATTCCGGCTTGAACCCCAGCTCTTCCATCAATTGCTTCTGCTCGGCGACGGTGCGCGTTACGAATGCGCGATAGTCCTCGGTGTTGAGGTAGAACGGCTCCTGGTCGATCCTGGCGATGGTCTCGACATAGGCCGGCTCCTCCATCCCCTTCTTGAAGGCGTCGTGCAGGATTTTCACGACCTTCGGGTCCATGCCCTTCGGCCCGGCGAGCCCGAACGGGGAATTCGACACCATGGCGATACCCGCTTCCTTCAGCGTTGGCACACTGGGCCAGCTCTTGGCGCGCTTGTCGGTCCAGATCACCAGCAGGCGCAATTGCCCGCCGTTGACCAGCGGCGCCCAGCCGCTCGCGTCGGCGACGGCGCCGATGTGGCCGCCGAGCAGCGCGTTGGTCGATTCCGACGTGCCGCGGAACGGCACATGGGTCCACTTGATACCCCGCTCCTTGGCAAGCTGCTCCATCGTCAGGTGCAACGTCGTGCCCGCGCCGGGCGTTCCGTAGCTGATCTTGCCTGGATTGGCCTTGGCGTCTGCGAGCAGGTCCTGGAACGTCGCCCACGGCGCGTCCTTCTTCACCACGATGCCGAAGGTGTAGCCCGACAGGCTCAGGATGTAGCTGAGGTCGTTGATCGGATCGAACGTGGTCTTGCGGGTGAACGGATAGCGGAACACGGTGATCGGGATTTGCGCGATGGTATACCCGTCCGGTTTGGCGCTTGTTGCCATCTGCAAGGGGCCGAGCACCCCGCCCGCCCCGGTCCGGTTCTCGACGACGATCGACTGGCCGAGGTGTTTCTCGGTTGCCGCGGCAAGCGCGCGGAGGCCGATGTCGGTCGTGCCGCCCGCGGCGAACGGCACGATCAGCGTCACCGGCCGTGATGGAAAATCCTGCGCCTGCGGCGAGCCGGACGACAGTAGCAGCAGTCCCGCACCCGCCAGCGCGTGTCGCACAAACGACCGGTTCATTCGGAGCCCCCAGCAATTCCCTCGCCCACAACCTTCACGATCGCCGCCGTCAGCCGGGACAGATCGTGCGGCTCGATGGCGAAGGGCGGCGTCAGATAGATGATAGCGCCGAACGGCCGGATGAACACACCCTCCTCCACGAACCGCGCGCGGAGTGCCTGGAGATCGGCGATCCGCTCCATCTCGACCACGCCGATCCCGCCCATGACCCGCACGTCCTTCACGCCCGGCATGCCGCGGCATGGCGCGAGCTCGGCGGCCATCTGCTTGGAAATCGCAGCTACTTGCGCAAGCCGCGGCTCGCGATCGAACAGGTCGAGCGAAGCGTTGGCGGCGGCGCAGGCCAGCGCATTGCCCATGTAGGTCGGGCCGTGCATCAGCGCCTTCTTCGGGTCGTCCGACCAGAACGCCTCGAACACGCCCTTGCGGGCGACCGTCGTGGCGAGCGGCAGCGTGCCGCCGGTCAGCGCCTTCGACAGCGTGACGATGTCGGGACTGACGCCGGCCTGCTCGCAGGCGAACATCGTGCCGGTGCGGCCGAAGCCGGTGAAGATTTCGTCGAAAATGAGCAAGGCGCCGCAGCGATCCGCCACCGCGCGCAGCCGCTGTAAGGTCGCGGCGTCGTGGAAGCGCATGCCGCCCGCCCCCTGCACCAGCGGTTCGACGATCAGGCCGGCGATGCTCTCGGCGTGCCGGGCGAGCACCAGTTCGAGCGCGTCGCCGCTCGCCGCGTCCCTGGGCAGATCGACGATCACATGATCCGGCAACAATCCCCGGAACACATCGTGCATGCCTGCGTCCGGGTCGCTCACCGCCATCGCGCCGGTGGTGTCGCCGTGATAGCCGCCCTTGAACGCGACGAACTTCGTCTTCCCGGGCTCGCCACGGTTGATCCAGCATTGCTGCGCCATCTTCATCGCGATCTCGACCGCGACCGAGCCGGATTCCGAGAAGAACACCCGATCGAGATCGCCCGGCAGCAGCGCCGCCAGCCGCCGCGCCAGAATCAAGGCCTGCTCGTGAACCAGCCCGCCGAACATCACATGCGGCATGGTGGCAAGCTGGCGCTCGACCGCCTGCCTGATGTGCGGGTGGTTGTAGCCGTGGCAGGCGGTCCACCACGAGGCGATGCCGTCGATCAGCTCACGCCCGTCGGCCAGCACGATGCGGCAGCCATCGGTGCGCGCCACGGCCAGCGGTGGCCGCGCTGTCTTCATCTGCGTATAGGGCAGCCAGACATGATCGAGCCCGGCCGCGATCCAGTGATTCCGGTCCATTGGGTGCTAGTATAGGCGAAACATGCCCTCTCTCGACGACTTCGCACGGCAGAAGCTTTCGACGCTCGAGCAGGCCCACCTGCGCCGGACGCTTGTGCCGACCGGCCGCCTCGGTGATCTCTATGTCGAGCGAAACGGCCGACGGCTGTTGTCGTTCTCCTGCAACGATTACCTGGGCCTCGCCCACCATCCGGCGCTGAAGGCGGCGGCCATCGCCGCGATCGAGCGGCACGGCGTCGGCGCAGGCGCCTCGCGGCTCGTCACCGGCGACCACCCGCTCTACGGCGAACTGGAGCTAAGTCTTGCCCGACTCAAGGGCACGGATGCTGCCTGCGTGTTCGGCTCGGGCTATCTCGCCAACGCGGGGATCACGCCGGCGCTCGTCGGGCGCGGCGACCTGATCCTGATCGACGAACTCGCCCAGTCGAGCCTGTGGACCGGCGCGCGGCTGTCGCGGGCGGAGGTGCTGGCCTTCCGCCACAACGACGCCGGCCACGTCGCCGGCCTGCTCAAGCAGCACCGCGCCAGCCACCCGCGCGCGCTGATCGTCACCGAAAGTGTGTTCTCCATGGACGGCGACTGCGCGCCGCTCGCCAAGCTTGCAAGACTCGCGAGCGGTGCAGACGCCTGGCTGATGGTCGATGACGCCCACGACCTGGATTTCGCCGCCGGCGCCGACGTGCCACTCCGCATCGGCACCCTGTCCAAAGCCTTCGGCGGCTACGGCGGCTATCTCTGCGCGTCGCAACCGGTGATCGACCTCGTGCGCAACCGCGCCCGCACGCTGGTCTATTCCACCGGCCTGCCGCCCGCGACCGTCGCCGCCGCCATCGCTGCGCTGGACCTGATCGAGCGCGAGCCGGGCCGGCTAAAGCTGCCGCTCGCCAAGGCGCGGCTTTTCACCCGCGCCGCCGGGCTGCCGGAGGCCACAAGCGCGATCGTGCCGGTGGTGATCGGCCAAGCCGCGGCGGCGCTGGCCGCCTCGAAGCTGCTCGACGCCGAAGGCTATCTCGCCGTGGCGATCCGCCCGCCTACCGTGCCGGAGGGCACCGCGCGGTTGCGGCTGTCGTTCAGCGCGGCCCATCCCGACGCCGAGATCGAGCGCCTCGGCGACATCGTCCGCACCCGCATCCTCCGCAACGCATGAGCGCGACCTTCATCACCGCGACCGGCACCAACATCGGCAAGACCTTCGTCGCCGCGGGCCTGATCCGGCATCTGCGGTCGGTGGCCCGCCCGGTGAACGCACTGAAACCGGTCGTGACCGGATTCCAGCCGGAGAACGCCGCCGCGAGCGATCCCGGCGTTCTGCTGGCCGCGCTCGAACGCCCCATCACGCCTCTTGAGATCGAGCGTATCGCGCCGTGGCGTTTCTCCGCACCGGTCTCGCCCGATCTCGCGGCGCGGCTGGAGAACCGGACCGTCGATTTCGAGGCATTGCTCGCGTTCTCCCGCAAGTCCATCGAAACATCCGCAGGCACCCTGCTGATCGAAGGCATCGGCGGCGTCATGGTGCCGCTCGACGACACCCGCACCGTGTTGCACTGGATCGTGGCGCTGAACATCCCGGTCGTGCTGGTGACGGGCAGCTATCTCGGCAGCCTCAGCCACACGCTGACGAGCCTCGACGCGCTCCGGCGGCGCGACATCGCCATCAAGGCGCTGGTGGTCAACGAGACGCCGGACTCGACGGTGCCGATCGCCGACACGATGGACACGCTCAATCGCTTCGCCGACCAGGTGCCGGTGCTGGGCCTGCCGCGCCTGCCGTCGGTGGTCGCCGAACATCTGACCTTCGTCGATCTCGCGGCGCTGCTTTGAACGGCAGCTTCTTGTTTGAGCATGATCTTATCCGAAAACCGGTTCCCACTTTTCGGGATCATGCTCTAGCCGCGATTGAACCGCTCGATAAATTTCGTCAGTGCCACGATCGCGAGCCCCATGTCGCGCGGCGAGGCGTATTCCATCGGATTGTGACTGATGCCGCCGCGGCAGCGCACGAACAGCATGCCGATCGGACAAAGCTTGGCCATCGCCTGGCCGTCGTGGCCGGCGCCGGAGCCGAGCCGCTGCGGCTCGCCCTCGACCGCGGCGATCGCCTGCCCCATGAGCTGCTGCAGACCGGGATCGCACGGGGTGGTCGGCACCTCGCGGGTCGGGGTGATGGTGAGGCCGAGGTGGCGCCGGTCGGCGATCTCGCGGCAGCCGGTCTTGAACCGCTCGACGAACTGCACCCGCGCGGTGTCGCTCTCCGACCGCATGTCGATCATCAGCACCACGTGGCCCGGGATGACATTGGCCGCCCCCGGCTCGACGGTCAGCCGTCCCACGGTCGCGACCACCTCGCCCCTGGTGTCGCGCGCGATCCGCTCGGCGAGCAGCATGGCTTCGGCGCCGCCGGCCATCGCGTCACGGCGCAGCAGCATCGGCACCGTTCCGGCGTGGCCCGCCTCTCCGAATATCTCGACCAGCAGGAAGGTCTGCCCGATGATGCTGCTGACCACGCCGAGCGGCTGATTGCGCGACTCCAGCACGGGCCCCTGCTCGATGTGCACCTCCACATAGGCGGCGGCATCGTCCCGGCGATATGCCGCGGCCGGGATGTCGGCGGGGTTCTTGCCGTAGGCCTTCAAAGCATCGCCCAGGGCGATCCCCCGTGCATCCTTGAGCAGGAGCGTCTCCGGCTTGAACGCGCCGGCACAGGCCAGCGACGATGCCAGGGTCGCGGGGAAGCGCGAGCCCTCCTCGTCGCCGAAGGCCAGCACGTCGATGCCGAGCGGAAGATCGGCGCCGGTGCGGGCGAAATGCTCCGCCGCGAGGATGCCCGCGATGACGCCGAGCGGGCCGTCGTACTGGCCAGCATCGATCACCGTGTCGATGTGCGAGCCGATCAGGAGCCGCTGCTTCGCGCTGCCGAAGCGCCCCCGTACGGTGCCGAGCGCATCCTCGCTGACCGACAGACCCGCCGCCCGCATCCAGCTCGCCACGAGATCGGCGGCGCGGCGATGCTCTGGCGTCAAAAACAGCCGCACCAGCCGGCCCGGCTCCGCGGAAATGGCGCCAAGCTCCGCGATCATCGCCTCGGCCCGCCTGCCCAGCGCCTCAGGATCGGGCGGGCTCACGACAGCAACTCCATCTTGATGGTGGTTTCGATCATGGCCACGAAATTGATCAGAACGTGCATGCCGATGGCGAGGGTGGTCGAGCCGCTGGCCCAGCGGAACCAGCCGAGCATGAGTCCGGCGGTGAAGATCTGCATCATGCCAAGCCAGTCATACTGGATGTGCAGCAAAGCCCAGGCCAGCGCAATAACGGCGATGGCCAGCATCTCCCACCCGGGCCGCACCAGCCCGCGATAGAGGAACCCGCGGAAGGCGATCTCCTCGCCGATCGGCGCCGCGATCACGATCGCCAGCGACAGCCAGATCAGCCAGCCTGCGTCCTTGGCGCTCTGATAGGCTTCGACCTGGAACGGCGGCACCACGTCGCGTCCGGTGACGTACAGCAGCAGATCGAAGACGGCGGTGATCGCGATTACGCAGAGCACGGCGAGAACGATCTCGCCTCGCCGGGGAATGTTGAGCGCGAGATAGCCTTCCGGCGTCCAGCCCCGCAGCCGCGCGGCGAAGGCGAGTACCGCCACCTGAATCGGAACCGACGCCAACACGCCGATGGCGATCGCCACGCCGTCATAGCTGAGATTGGCGGGAGCGGTCCGGCCGGACTGCCAGATGCCATAGAACCCGGCGCCCATCACGATGCTGACCAGAAACGACAGCAGCAGCCAAGCGATCGTCGCGAGGATGCCCCAGGGAGGCGTTTGCGGCGGCGCCGGGTTCTGTTCCGTGGGGAAGCTCATGTCAGAAAAAGTTCGCCCTATTTCCGTCCGGTCACCCAGCGGCCGAGCGCGTCCCGCTCGTCATCGGTCATGCCGGTCTGATTGCCGAGCGGCATAGCGCGGTTCTGCACGGTCTGCATATAGATCTGCTGGGCGAAGCGGCGCAGCTCGGGAACGGTTTCGAGCGCGACGTTCTTCGGCGGCTCCTTGAAGGCGGGATGCGACGGCTTCTGCGCATGGCACGACAGGCAGTGCTTGCCGACGATCGCCTGCGCCTCCAGATCGGTCACCGCCCCGCCGGTGGTCACGCGCGAAGCCGGCGCGGTCACAAAGATCGCCGTGATGAGCGCCATCGCCGTCGCCGGCAGGACCCAGCCGTAACTGTCCCAGCCGGCGCCAGCCTCGATCCGGTTCAGCATGTGGCGGACCATGGCGCCGATCACGATGATCAGCGCGACGATCAGCCACGATTGCGGGTGCGTGAACAGGAACGGATAGTGCTGCGACACCATCATCAGCAGCACCGGCAGCGTCAGGTAGTTGTTGTGGGTCGAGCGCTGCTTGCCGATCTCGCCGAAGCGCGTCTCCGGCGTCTGCCCCGCAATCATCTGCGCGATCATCTTCTTCTGGTTCGGGACGATCACGCCGAACACGTTGACCGCCATGATGGTACCAACCAGCGCGCCGACATGGATGAAGGCGCCGCGGCCGGAAAACACCTTGGTGTAGAGCACCGACGCGATCAGGATCAGCGCGAACACCGACAGCGCGAGCAGCACGGCGTTTGAGCCCACCTTGGTGCGGCACAGCCCGTCATAGATGAACCAGCCGGCCGCAAGCGAGACGATCGAGATCGCAATCGCCTGCCAGGGAGCGAGCGGCATCACGCCGGGATCGATCAGGAACGCCTCGGCGTGGAAATAGTACTGCACGACCAGCAGCCCGAAGCCGGTGACCCAGGTGAGATAGGCCTCCCACTTGAACCAGTGCAGCACGTCCGGCAGCGCCGCCGGCGCAACGATGTATTTCTCCACGTGGTAGAAGCCGCCGCCGTGCACCTGCCAGGCGGTACCAAGCACGCCCGGGTTCAGCCGCTCGTGCTTGGACAGCGTGTAGTCGAGGCCCATGAAATAGAACGAGGTGCCGATCCAGCCGATGGCCACGACCATGTGCGCCCAGCGGATCAGCAGGTTCAGCCATTCGCCGAGAAACACGTCCAAGGCTCAGCTCCCAATTTTCTTCTTCACCTCCCCCGCTTGCGGGGGAGGTCGACGCGCAAAGCGCGTCGGGAGGGGGCATCTCGATAGCACATCATTTCCGTCGTCCCCCACCCCAACCCTCCCCCGCAAGCGGAGGGAAAAAGAATTCAGCTCCCCCGGTAGGTCGAGTAGCCGTAGGGCGAAACCAGCAGCGGCACGTGATAGTGGGAATCCTCGGCGACGGTGAAATTCAACGGAATCACGTCGAGGAACGGCGGGTCCGAGGTGGCCGCGCCGCTCGCGCGAAAGTAGTCGCCGACGTGGAACGTCAGCTCATAGGCGCCCTTCGCAAACGCCCCGCCCTCGAGCAACGGCTTGTCGGTCCGGCCATCGGCGTTGGTGCGCAAATCCACCAGCACTGCGCCGTCGCGCCGGAGTACGACGCGAACGCCGGCTGCCGGCTTCCCGGCCGCTGTATCGAGAACATGAGTGCTCAAACGGCCCATATCGGCAGCCTGTGAATCATCTCTGCTGCCTCTGTTGCACGCAAAAAACATGCCCGGGTCAAGTGCCCGGGCATGATCGCAAAGCAGGCGGATTTGGCCGTTACGGAACCAGAATCGTCGAACCCGTGGTGTTGCGGCCTTCCAAATCCTGGTGCGCCTTGACGGCGTCCTTGAGCTTGTAGGTCTGGTTGATCGGAATCTTGACCTTGCCGCTGCCAACCACCTCGAACAGGTGCTTGGCGATGTCGAGCAGGTCGGCGCGCTTGGCCGCATAGGTGTTGAGCGTCGGACGGGTCGCGAACAGCGAGCCCTTGGTCTGCAGGATGTTGATGTTGAAGGCCTCGATCTGGCCCGATGCGCTGCCGAAACTCGCGAACATGCCGAGCGGGCGGAGGCAATCGAGCGAGGCCGGGAACGTGGTCTTGCCGATGCCGTCATAGACCACGTGGCAAAGCTCGCCCTTGGTGATCTCCTTCACCCGCGCCGCAAAATCCTCCTTGCGGTAGTAGATAACGTGGTCCGCGCCGTTGGCGAGCGCAAGCTTGCCCTTATCCTCGGAGCCGACCGTGCCGATGACGGTCGCGCCCAGGGCCTTGCCCCACTGGCAGAGGATGAGGCCAACGCCGCCCGCGGCCGCATGCACCAGGATGGTGTCGCCCGGCTTAACCTTGTAGGTGCGGCGCAGGAGATACTCCGCGGTCATGCCCTTGAGCATCATCGCCGCAGCCTGCTCGTAGCTGATGTTGTCCGGCAGCTTCACCGCGCGGTCGGCGTTCAGAAGCCGTTCCTCCGCATAGGCGCCCATCGCCACGACATAGCCCACGCGGTCGCCGACCTTGAGATCGGTGACGCCCGGCCCGACCGCGATCACCTCGCCAGCGCCCTCGTTGCCGGACACGAACGGCAGGCAGGCCGGCGCCGGATACATGCCCATGCGGAAATAGGTGTCGATGTAATTCACGCCAGCCGCGTGCTGCTTGAGCTTGACCTGGCCGGGCCCTGGCGCGCCGATCTCGATCTGCTCGTAGGTCAGGACCTCGGGGCCGCCTGTCTTGTGCACCCGGACTGCTGCAACCATGACTTCACTCCCGTTGTGACGTGAACCGACGCCGCGCGCTTGATTGGGGCGGGATCATAGGGGCGGATCGGAATGGCGCAACCCACCCACCGTCATTCCGGAGCGCGCCAAAGGCGCGAGCCCGGAATCCATAACCCGCAGCATTCAAGTTATCGGCACAGGGGTTATGGATTCCGGCTCTCGCGGAGCCTGTGATCGGGCCGCGCTTCGCGCGGACCCGTTGGCTCGGCCGGAATGACGTGGAGATTCATCAGCAATTTCTTACCGCCCGCCCGCGACCCGCAGCACCGTGCCGCTGATGTAGGAGGCGGCATCCGAGAGCAGAAACAGCACCGCCTCCGCGCTCTCCTCCGGCTGGCCGACGCGCCCCATCGGGATCATCGGCGCGACGCGGGCGAGCTTGTCCGGGGTGCCAGCATCCGCATGGATGCGGGTCTCGCTCGCGCCGGGCGACACGCAGTTGACGCGGATGCCGTCGCCGGCAAGCTCCTTACTCAGGCCGTAGGTCATCGACTCGACCGCGCCTTTGGACGCGGCGTACCAGACATATTCGTTCGGCCCGCCGATGTCGGCTGCGACCGACGACAGGAGCACCACCGAGCCGCCCGCCCCGCCGTGCTTCTTCGACATGCGGCGGATGGCGTGCTGCATCGACCACAGCGCGCCCAGCACGTTGACCTCGATCACCTCGCGCATCATCGCCGAGCTTGCACCGTCCAGCCGGCCCGCGGTGCCGGGAATGCCGGCGTTGTAGACGAAATGCGTGAGCCGCCCGAGCGCGTCGGCATCCTTGAACATTCGCTCGACGTCGGCCTCGCGCCCCATATCGGCCTGGATGGCGAGTGCGTTGCGCCCCTGCGCCTTCACCGCCGCGACCACCTCGCCCGCGGACTTCGCGTCGGACTTGTAGGTCACGCCGACGTCGTAGCCGCGTGCGGCGGCGAGCTTCGCGGTCGCCGCGCCGATGCCACGACCCGCGCCGGTGATCAGAAGCACATTTTGGGACGCCATTTCGTCAACTCCGATTCCGGTCCGGCACGAGGCCGGCCGCGAGAAAATAAAGTGCGATCGCGCAGAGCGCGAATGTAACCCAGGGCTCGGGCGCCAGCCCCTGCCGCACGGCGGCGACGGCGAGCGCCGCCCAGAGCGTGAGCACTACGACCGTCACCGCGCGGAGCCGCCGCACCCGGAACGGATGGACGAAGCGGACCGGCACGAAGGTCAGGATCGCGAACAGCACGATGGCCGCAACGCATATCCAAGGGTTCGGCTTGAGCAGCAGCAGGTAGAACACGACGAGATTCCACACCGCCGGAAAGCCGCGAAAGAAGTTGTCCGCCGTCTTCATGCTGCGGTCGGCGAAATACAACGTGCCGGTGACGGCGATGAGGGCCGCCGCCGGAACCGCCAGCGCGTCCGGCAGCAGCGGGCTGTCCGCGACCACAAAGGCGGGAATGAACACGTAGGTCGTAAAATCCACCACCAGGTCGAGCGTGTCGCCAGACCACCGCGGCAAAATCTCGGCGACCCTGGCGGCCCGTGCCAGCGGCCCGTCGATCGCATCGACCACGAGGGCCATGCCGAGAAACAGGAACATCATTGGGTAATCGCCCCGCGCCGCCGCCATCAGCGCGAGCAAGGCCAGCGCCGCGCCGGACGCGGTCAGAACGTGAACTGAAAATGCAAGAATACGCATGGACAGTGTGGCGGACATGAACGCCGTTCTAGCGTCCCCTGGCGCAATGCGAAAGCGTCACCGCTTCTGATTGCCCCAGTCGAGCTTGCAGATCTCCGCCGACTTGCCCTCGAAATTCCAGTTGCGGCCGAACAGCCGGAAGCGCGACTTGTCGGCGCGCGACACGATGATGTCGGGGGAAATCCAGTATTCGCTGTTGCGGATGACGACGTTGTTTTTGTCCTTGCCGCGCACCGGGGTAATCGCGCCATCGACGATCTTCTCGATCTTGATGATGCGCGTCTCGCCTTGCGTCTCATAGACGATCGGCACCTGCCGCACGCCGAGAAAGGATCCCGCGAGGATTTTCAACAAGGCGGTCGAGCCGCCGGCGCGGCCGGTCATGATCCAGGTCAGCGCCTTGGCCGCCTGCACCGACGCCTTGTCGTCGACAAACAACGCCACGGTCCAGTTGCCTCGGCCGAGCTTGCCTGGGATTTCCGCCATGAAGCCGAACTTCACGCCCGCAAGATCGGTCTCGCCGAAATGGCCCTCGTCGATCCGAACGCAGGCCCAGGTCAGGCAATAGCCCTCGGTCGGCGCGCTCTGGCCGAGCGAAAGCACGCAGGGGCAGAACACCTCGCAATTGCACGACAGCGTGAGCTCGCCTTTGATCGACCAGGCATCGGTGACGCGCATTTCTTCTTTCAGGTCCATTCGCTTCCCGCCTACACCACCGACACCACGATCATGCCGAAACCCACCGCGACGAAAATCAAGCCCAGCGCCTCGCTGAATCGCGCCGTGGTGGAAAGCTTCTCGATCGTCATCAGCACGCCGAGCACGGCCATCCAGATGACGTTCATCGCACCGACCGCAAACATCAGAAGCATCATCGCCCAGCAGCAGCCGAGACAGGTCATCCCCTGCCGGAGACCGAGCCGCAGCACGCCGCCCCGCTCCGCGGTCCAGTTGGCGAAGAAGAACGGGAACGGCCGCTGGCACAGCGTCAAACACGCCTGCTTGAGCGCGGAGAACTGATAGAGGCCGGCGCCGAGAAAGATCGTGCCGCCGACCAGCATTCCGACGCTGCCGTCGTCGAGCAGGCCCACGCGCGCCAGCAGCCACTGCAGGGCCGCTACGGCAACCGCGAAGCCGAGCCACACCGCGACATAGCCCGAGGTCAGAACAAGCGGCGACACCACGGGCTCGCGCTTGCGCGCCGCCGTGTCGGCGATCTCGGCATAGGTCAGGATCATCGGGCCGGCGGTCGGCAGCATCATCGCGAGCGTCATCGCGGCCCACATCGGCACCGCCAATGCCAGTTCGCCGAAGCCGCTCGCCGGATACATCCGGCAAAGCGCCTGGAACGACCACGAACCGCCCGCCGGGCCTGCCGCCATCAGCCCGAGCGCGAGCCAGCCCAGCGCGGTCAGCGCCACGATGCAGCCCAGCGCGATGCGCTTGGGCTGCGCCAGGACCGCCTCCAGCCGGGTCTCGGCCGCGGGCTGAGGATCGAGCGAATGCTGGTGGACGAAATCACTCACCGGAAAACGATAGCCGATTGCCGCCGCATGCGGAATTGGCAGCCCGGATCATGGTTTCCGGCCCTCGTCTTGCCCGCCAAAACACGTTAGGAGACGCAGCGGGACAGGAAACGATTGTGGCCAGGCCATTAACCGTCGAGGTGGCGATCGTGGGCGGCGGGCCGGCCGGGCTCACCGCCGCCATTGCGCTCGCCGAGGCCGGGATCGAGACCGCGCTGATCGCACCTCGCACGGCCGCGGACCATCGCACCACCGCGCTGCTGACCGGCTCCGTGACCGCGCTCGACACGCTCGGCGCATGGGCCTCCTGCGCGGCGGAGGCCGCCCCGTTGCGCGTCATGCGGATTGTCGATGCGACCGGGCGGCTCGTGCGCGCGCCGGAGGTCCGCTTCGCGGCGTCCGAGATCGGGCTCGACGCGTTCGGCCACAACATCGAGAACCGGCATCTGCTCGCGTCCCTCGACGCCCGCGCGCAAGCGCTGTCCTCGTTCGTCCGGATCGAGGACGAAGCCCGCGCTATCGAGATGGGCGAAGCCGGCGTGACTGTGACATTGAAGAGCGGCGGCACCGTCGCCGCGCGGCTTGTCATCGGCGCCGACGGACGGCGTTCGCTCTGCCGCACCGCCGCCGGCATCGAGAGCGACGGCCACACCTATCCGCAGACGGCGCTCACCTTCAATCTCGCGCATGCGCGGCCGCACCGGGACACCTCGACCGAATTCCACACCGAGAGCGGTCCGTTCACGCTGGTGCCCCTGCCCGGCAACCGGTCGAGCCTCGTCTGCGTGGTCGAACCCGTGGAGTCGGAGCGGATCGCGGCGCTCGACGAGGCGGCGCTCAATGACGAGATCGAGCTGCGCTCGCATTCGATCCTCGGCCGGATCGCGGTGGAGCCCGGCCGCGGCGTGTTCCCGCTCGCGATCGAGACGGCGCGTAGTTTCGGGCAAAGCCGCATCGCGCTCATTGGTGAGGCCGCCCATCTCATTCCGCCGATCGGCGCGCAGGGCCTCAATCTCGGCCTGCGCGACGCAGCCTGCATCGGCGAACTGGTGGTGTTGGCGCGCCGTGACGGCGGCGACGTGGGCGCGCCCGATCTGCTGTCGCGCTACGACGCACAGCGCCGCGCCGACGTGAAGAGCCGCACGCTGGCGGTCGACCTGCTCAACCGCACGCTGTTGTCCGATTTTCTTCCGGTGCAAAGCGCGCGGGGCCTCGGTCTCTATCTGATCGACCGGATCGGCCCGTTGCGCCGCGCTGTCATGCGCGAAGGCGTCGCTCCCGCAGCCTCGCAACCACGCCTGATGCGCGGCGAGGCACTGTAAGCGCATGACTTCGCGCCCGCCGAAGGAACGCTGCTCCAATTCCGCATTGTCGCAGGCGTGAGCGGCGGACAATCTCCAGCATGCCGGAATCGAACTTCATCATCGCCGTCGCGGCCTTTGCTTTCGTGCTCGCGGGATTCGTCAAAGGCGTACTCGGCCAAGGCCTGCCGACGGTCGCGATCGGCCTGCTCAGCCTGGTCATGTCGCCGGGTGAAGCCGCCGCGCTGATCGTCATTCCGGCGCTGATCACCAACATCTGGCAAGGATGGTACGGCCCGTCGCTGATGCCGCTCATCCGCAGGCTTTGGCCGACGCTGCTCGCGAGCTTTGTCGGCACCTTCGTCGCGACCGCGCTGGGCCTCGGCCTGCTGACGCCGGATGCCGCGGCGCTGGCGCGTAAGGCGCTGGGCATCGCGCTCATCCTCTACGGCATTCTCGGCGTCTCGCGCATCCAGCTTCAGGTGCCGCCGCGAGCCGAACCATGGCTCGGACCCGCGATGGGAGCTGCGAACGGCGCCGTTGCCACCGCCACGGGCGTGTTCATGGTGCCGGTGATTCCCTACATCCAGTCGCTCGGCCTCACCCGCGACGATCTCGTGCAGGCGCAGGGCATTTCGTTCACGGTCTCGACCCTGGCGCTGACACTCGTACTGCTCGACAACGGAACGCTGAACGCCACCAATGCCGCGGGCTCCATGGTGGCCATGGTGGTGACGTTCGTCGGCATGTTCCTCGGTCAATATGTTCGCACGCTCGTCCACCCTGAGGTATTTCGATTTCTGTTCTTCGTCGGGATGCTGGCCCTCGGCACGCACCTGGCCTTCTTGCGCTGAGATCAGATTTTGTCGGTGCCCAGCTTCGGCATCGCCTTGATCGCGCCGGGGCCGTCGCGGAACTGCGGATCGATCGGCACCGGCAGCGCCGACATAGCTTCCCCCGTGGGCCCCGCGACCTTGTGGACGAACAACCCGCGTTCGACAAAGTGCGGATCGCGCAGCGCCTCTTCGAGCGTCGCCATGATGGTGACGCAGCAATCGGCCGCAGCGAACAGCGGACGCCATTCGTCGGCGCTGCGACCGGCGATGATAGTGGCGACCGCAACCTTGGTCGCCGCCGGATCGCGGCGGTCGTCGATCAATCCCGGCGCGAGTCCGATGGTCGCGGAGAACGTCTCCCAGAACTTCTGCTCCAGCGCCGCGCAGCAGACGAGCTTTCCGTCCCGGGTCGGATAGAGCTGGTAGCGCGGCGAGCCGCCCGAGAGCCGCGCGCCACCCATGCCGGGAAACGCGCCTCCGGCATGGCCCGAGGCGAGCGCATGGCCGGCGAAGGTGAACATCGCGTCGGTCATGGCGATATCGAGATGGCAGCCCTGCCCGCTCCGGTCGCGCTGGCGGAGCCCTAGCAGAATGTTCATCACCGCAGGCAGCGTGCCGCCCGCGATATCGGCGATCAGCGCCGGCGGCACCACCGGCCGGTCGAGCGGTCCGGGGTTGAGCGCCAGCAGGCCGGTGCGGCCGATGTAGTTGAGGTCGTGGCCGGCCTCGTCCGCGCGCGGGCCGGTCTGCCCGTAACCGGTGATCGAGCAATAGACGAGCTTGCCGTTGATCGCCTTCACCGCGTCGTAGCCGAGACCGAGCCGCGCCATCACGCCGGGGCGGAACTGCTCAACCAGGATGTCCGCGCGGGCCAGCAACGGCATCAGCTTTTCGCGATCGGCCTCGCGCTTCAGATCGAGCACGAGGCTTTTCTTGCCGCGGTTGAGCAGCGCGAACATCGCGCTCTCGCCGTCGAAGCGCGGCTCGTAGCGGCGCATGTCCTCGCCGCCCGGCCGCTCGATCTTGATCACCTCGGCGCCGGCCTCCGCCAGCATGAGCGTGGCGAGCGGCCCCGGCAGGAGCGTGGTGAAATCGAGGACGAGGAGTCCGGCGAGCGGCTGCATCTCGCTAGCGGAACATAAGTTGCGTCAGGACGCCATGCTGAACGAGCCACATCACCGTGGTCAGCGTCGCGACCGAGACGAGCGTGCCGAGCAGCACCGAGCCGGAGGCCGGCTCCACCCAGGCCTCGTATTGCCGGGCCAGCACGAACACGTTGAGCGCCGGCGGCAGCGCCGCCATCAGCACCGCCGCCGCAACCCAGTTCGGGTCGAACGGCCCGAACGCGGTCATCAGGATCAGCGCAAGCGCCGGATGGACCACGAGCTTGATCAGAATGAGCGGCGGCACCTCCCACGGCACCCGCGTGAACGGCCGCAGCGCCACGGTCACGCCAAGCGTGAACAGCGCGCAGGGGGCGGATGCGTTCTGCAGAAACTGCAGAAGCCGGTCGATCGCAACCGGCGCCTCGATATGGAGCGCCGCCGACGCGACGCCGAGCGCCGTCGCCACCACGAACGGATGCAGCAATATCTTGCGCGCCACCTCGAAGATCACGCGCGCAGCGCCACGGTAGGTTGGCCGCGCCAGCGCCATCATGGCCGGCAGCAGCGAGAAAAACAGCAGGGTCTCGAAGCAGAAAATCAGCGCGACAGGAGCCGCCGCCTGCGCGCCGACCGTCGCCAGTGCCAATCCCGGCCCCATGTAGCCGATGTTGCCGTAGGCCCCCGCGAGCGCGGCGACCGCGGACTCCGCCAGATTGCGGCGGATGATCAAGGCGACACAGAACGACAGCACCAGGACCAGAAAGGTGCCGAGCGTGGCGGCGAGGATGAACCGCACGTTGTTGAGCTGCTCGAACGGCGTCCTTGCCAGAATTCGGTAGAACAAGGCCGGCAGCGACAGATAGACGATGAAGAAGTCCATCCAGGCCAGACCCTTGTCGGGAATGCCCTTGAAACGCCCGCAGGCGAACCCCAGGAAGATCAAGCCGAAATAGGGCAGCGCGAGATTGAGGACGTCGATCATCCGGTCGGTCTGGGGCTATTCCGAACTGGCGCAACTTGGCGCAGGGTTTGCTTTCCTCTAAACGGCAGACCGGCGTTCCGGAAGCAAGGCCCAGCGACGACCCAAGACCGACCAAAGGACGATCATGAAGCTCCCGCGCCCCTTCTATCAGCCGCTCGCAATCGGCGCGCCGGCCCCGTTGCGGGAGCTGCCGGTCAAGCTCGAACGCATGATCCATTTCGTGCCGCCGCATGTCGAGAAGGTCACCGCGAAGGTGCCGGAGCTGTTGCGGCAGGTCGACGTGGTGCTCGGCAATCTGGAGGACGCGATCCCGGCCGACGCCAAGGAGGCGGCGCGCAAGGGCTTCATCGCCATGGCCAAGGCGGTGGACTTCGGCGACACCGGCCTGTGGACGCGGATCAACGCACTCAACTCGCCCTGGGCGCTCGACGACATCACCGAGATCGTCGCCGCGATCGGCAACAAGCTCGACGTCATCATGCTGCCGAAAGTCGAGGGTGCATGGGACGTCCATTACCTCGATCAACTCCTGGCGCAGCTCGAAGCCCGCCACGCCATCAAGCGCCCGATCCTCATTCACGCCATTCTGGAAACCGCGCAAGGCGTCAACAACGTCGAGGCGATCACGACCGCCTCCCCGCGCATGCATGGCATGAGCCTCGGCCCCGCCGATCTCGCCGCCTCCCGCGGCATGAAGACCACACGCGTCGGCGGCGGCCATCCGGACTACGTCGTGCTCTCCGACGGCAAGCCCGGCGACACGCGGCAGAAATTCCAGCAGGACCTGTGGCACTACACCACCGCCAAGATGGTGGACGCCTGCATGGCCGCGGGGATCAAGCCGTTCTACGGCCCGTTCGGGGATTTCTCGGACCTCGAAGGCTGCGAGGCGCAGTTCCGCAATGCGTTTCTGATGGGCTGCGCCGGCGCCTGGTCCCTGCACCCCACCCAGATCGTCATCGCCAAACGCGTGTTCTCGCCCGACCCGGCCGAGGTGGCGATGGCCAAGAAAATCATCGCCGCCATGCCCGACGGCAGCGGCGCGGTGATGATCGACGGCAAGATGCAGGACGACGCCACCTGGAAGCAGGCCAAGGTGGTGGTCGATCTGGCCCGGCTGGTCGCCGCAAAAGACCCTGAAATGGCTGCAACCTATGGATTTTGAGGCTGTTGCTGCGCCGGATTCGCCATTAGATTAGCGCCACATGACCAACACCACGACCAAGAAGCTGTTCGACAGCCCCTCCAAGTCCCGGCTCGCCAAGTTCAAACTCGGCGAGGTGGTCAAGCATCGCGTGTTCCCGTTCCGTGGCGTGATCTTCGACATCGACCCGGTGTTCAACAACACCGACGAGTGGTGGCTGTCGATCCCCGAGAACGTGCGGCCGAGCAAGGACCAGCCGTTCTACCACCTGTTCGCCGAGAACGGCGAAACCGAGTACGTCGCCTATGTGTCGGAGCAGAACCTGTTGCCGGACACGTCGGGCAAGCCGATCCGCCATCCGCAGGTGCGCGAGGTGTTCGAGCGCGACGACAGCGGCGGCTACAAGCCGCGCAACGCGATGCTGAACTGATCGCGGCCAAGCACACATAGCAAAAGGCCCGCCTCGCGGCGGGCCTTTCGTTTTTCGTCGATGGGGCTCAGCGCGCCGGCGGCGCGGTGGCCGACGGCTGCTGGCTCTCGAGCTTCTTTCGCGCCTCCTCGGCCCGCTTCTGCAGCTCGTCCTGCAGCTTCTTCTGCTGCTCCTCGAACACCTTCGGATCGGTCGCCGGGCCGTCATAGGCCTTGGCGAAGTCCCGCATGTCGAGTTGCGGGCTCATGGCCTGCCCGTTCATGTGGATCGCCTGCACGGTGAGGATCTGGGACTTCTTCATGCGCCCGATGATGTCGGCGGTCGCCTCGTAGTCGGCGATGCAGCCGCCCGGCGGCACCACCGGCGGCAGGCAGGTCACGAACGGCGCGGTCGCGGGCGGGGTCTGGTCGACGATCAGGCGCGTGCCGTGCTGCAGCGCCACGCCATAGGGCAGGCTCATGCGCAGGAGCTTCTTGGCTTCGCCGTCCATCTCGATGATGGCGACGCTGACGACGAGAAGCCCGGACTCGACGCGGCCGTCCTTGACGGTGACGCAGATGCGCTTGGCCTTGGGGTCGGCGTCCTTGTTGCAGAGCTTCACCCACGGCGAGTAGATCAACTGCGGCTGATCGCCGCCCTGCGCCTGGCCCTGCGGGGGCTGCTGCTGCGGGGCCGGAGCCTGCTGCGCCGGCTGGGCCGGTCGGGGCGGTGCCGCCGGGCGGGGCGGGGCCGGCCTGGGAGCGGGTGCCGGCGCCTGCTGCGCCAGCGCATACGACGAAGCAACCAGCGCAAGCGCGATCGTCGCCGACAGCGTGCCAAACACTTTTCTGGCCGTCCGCGCCTTCGCGGACATGATCGGGTAGCTCATCAGTCCCTCTTTCCCGCCGGTCTTTCGCGGCGCTGGCCCGTGCGGGCGCCCAACGCCTGTCTCAAAGCCTCAAAAAAGGCAGGAGCGTGACGCGGGATATGCGCCTGATTAGCCGAATTCCGCAGCGTGATAAAGCCTTATGCGGCGGTCAATGTTAATCGCAGAGCGCCGCCGTGGATCGCGGAATGCGGCCCGGTCGCGCGGAACCAGCCTGTGCTAGACCGTTGCCGAACCAGCGATTCCATCGGGGTATGAGGACCGCCGTGACCCTCGCGCTGCGCCTTGGCGTGCTGCTGCTGGGTGCGTTCGCCGCAAGCGGCGCGCAGGCGCGGCCGGGCGTGCCGCAGCACGGCATCGCCATGCACGGCGAGCCAGCGCTGCCGCCGGGGTTCGATCGATTGCGCTACGCCAACCCCGCGGCCCCCAAGGGCGGCCGCCTGACGCAAGGCATTCTTGGCACCTTCGACAGCCTCAATCCGTTCGTCGTCAAAGGCCTCGCGCTCTCGCAGGTCCGCGGCTATGTGGTCGAAAGCCTGATGGCGCGGGGCTATGACGAGCCGTTCACGCTCTACGGCCTGCTCGCACGCACCGTCGAGACCGACGCCGAGCGCAGCTACGTCACCTTCGCGCTCGATCCCGCCGCGAAGTTTTCCGACGGCAAGCCGGTCACCGCGCAGGACGTGATCTTCTCCTGGCAGCTCCTGCGCGACCGGGGCCGGCCGAACTTCCGCACCTACTACGTCAAGGTCGCCAAGGCCGAGGCGCTGTCGGAACGGGTGGTGCGCTTCGACCTGACCGGCGCCAACGATCGCGAGCTGCCGCTCATTCTCGGGCTGATGCCGGTGCTGGCCCGGCACGCGGTCAAACCTGACACCTTCGAGGACACCACCTTCGACCCGATCGTCGGCAGCGGCCCTTATGTGGTCGGCAAGGTCGAGCCCGGGCGCAGCATCGTCCTGAAGCGCAATCCGGACTACTGGGGCCGCGACCTCGCCATCAACCGCGGCGTGTGGAATTTCGACGAGGTCCATTTCGATTTCTATCGCGACGGCAATTCCCACCTGGAGGCGTTCAAGAAGGGTCTCTACGACGTGCGCACCGAGACCGATCCAGGCCGCTGGGAGACCGCCTACGACGTGCCGGCGGTGCGCGACGGCCGCATCGTCAAGGAAACCTTCTCCTACGGCCTGCCCAAGATTTTCTCCGGCCTCGTTTTCAACACCCGCCGTCCGGTGTTCTCCGACATCCGCGTGCGCGAAGCGATCGGCATGCTGCTCGACTTCGGCTGGCTCAACCACAACTACTTCTATGACCGCTATGAGCGCTCCGCGAGCTACTTCGAAGGCTCCGAGCTGTCCGCGCGGGGGCGGCCCGCCGACGGCCGCGAGCGCGCGCTGCTTGCGCCGTTTCCCGGTGCGGTGCGCGCCGACATCATGGAGGGCGCCTGGCAGCCGCCCACATCCGACGCCTCCGGCCGCGACCGCGACACGCTCCGGCGCGCGCTCGCGCTTCTGGACGCCGCGGGCTACGCGCTCGACGGCACCGTGCTCCGCTCCCGCGCGACGCGGGCGCCACTGAGCTTCGAGATACTCGTCACCACCCGGGACCAGGAGCGGCTGGCGCTCGCCTTCTCCCGCGATCTCAAGCGTGCCGGCATCGCCGC
>CAMAWG010000041.1 GCA_945861855.1 Rhodoplanes serenus | reverse complement strand
TGACAGGCCCGGCAGCGGCAGCATAGGGTCATACATGGCGGGTGTGGCTTTCCTGAAATTGCGTAGTTTTGATTCGAGACCAAAATCATACGCTGAATCAGTACTTTAAGGCACAACCGCCTGCTAGTCGTGAATAATTCGGGCTAACTTCGCCCATGGACGGCTCCCCTCAAAGTGGTTTGCTTCGACGCAACCACCCTATGGCACTCGATGCCGCAGAGTGGGCGCCGTCCACAGCATCAAAACCGGTAAACCTCAGCGCGAGTATGAGATTTCCGCTTTACCCCCGTTTGCGACCGTCGATGCCCGCCGAAAATTATCGTGCCCTGATCCGGCCTGCGTCGAACAGACTATGGCTCCGTGCCAACGGGTCCACGCCCCGGTCACTGAGGATTGCGCCGTTAGCGCTTCCGCGACATCGCATAGCCCAGCATCACCGCTTCGATGATCATGGCGATCTGCGCGAATTGCGCCTGGCGCTGGGTTGTCGCCTCGGCACTGGCGCCCACCGGCACGGCGCGGGCCTGTTCGCGCGCGGGCCGCTGCAGCCGGAACATCGTCACCAGGATGACCAGCAGGAAGACCGCGGCGACGATGAGCTGGGCGTAGACCGCGCCGACCACCGGGATCAGCGCCATGACCGCGGCGCCGGTCGCAAGGATCAGCACCGCCAGGCCGCAGATCGCGCAGATCGAATAGGCGATGGCGTCGCGGCGGACCCTGTTCACGAAGCCGCGGACGGCACCGGTCACCGTGTCCTGCAAGCCCATGGTTGCCCCCTGTTTCGACGCCGCCTTCAGTGGCGGCGTCCGGCCATTCCCGCGAGAAAACCGATGCCTGCGGCGATCGCCAGCGTCAGCAAAGGGCGCTGGGCAACCTCGTCCTCGATCCGCCGGATCGCATCGCCGCCCAGGCGCGTGGCCTCGTCGGACACGGCGCTGGCGCCGTTGCGCATGCTGTCGGCGGCGTCCGAGACCGTCTCGGAGACGAATTCGCTCGCGCCGTTGGCGGCGTCCTTGGCGCTGCGGCGCGCCAGCGCGTTGAGCTTGCCGACGCGCGCCTCGATGTCGTGCATGAGCTGGCCGATCTCGTGCTCGATGCTGGCGATGTCCTCGGCGACGCTGTGACCGTTGCCATTGGAGTGACTGGTGTTCTTGCGAGCCATGTTGTGTTGTTCCTCTGCTCCCCGCGGCGTTGAGGTTCCGCGAATTCGACGATGCAACGCTTGACCGAGGGAACCGGTTCCCTGCCGTCGCGCCGCAGCCTCGAATGCGAAAACGATACGGGCGCAGCCGCCCGAAGACGGCTGCGCCCATAACCCCGGCCGAGCACGAGGGGAGGGGGAATCGCGGCCGGTCGGCACATTAATACCGGTGCCCCGATTTGGTTCCGGGCGGTGAACGCGGCGTTTTCATAAAGCAAAAGGCCAGCTTCGCATTCCGCCTCCAACTCGTCGCCGGGCCAAACGGTTCCATGGATGGAACTTCGCTCGACGATTTCTGGAGCCGAATTCGCCGCTGGACGGCATGGCGATTGCTTCTTCTCCGGGCAGGGAAAGGTTTGCTAGGCTCGCATCGGGGAAGGGGAATGATTCTCGCAGCACTTGCCGCGCAATCGCTCTTGGCAGCGTCGCTGATCGTGCCGGTCGCGGTCGATCGCGCCGTGCAATGGCCGCCGCCCCAGCGCGGCACGGTCTTGTCGGTCGAGCAGAAGGACGCGGCGGTCCGGCCGCTCGTCTCCTCCGCGACCGAGTGCATCGCGCGCGTCGTCTCGGCCGATCCGCGATTCCCCGCAGCCGCCCGCGGCGCCGAATTCAACAACCTGCTGGTGGAGTCGGTGCCGCCTTGCGTCGATGCGCTGCGAGCGATGATCGACGCCTACGACCGTCTTTATGGCGACGGCGCGGGCGAGACGTTCTTCATGGGGCCGTATCTCGACAGCCTGCCGGATGCGGTGACGACGCGGGCGAAGGACGTCCGCTGACACAGGCGGACTGTGTGTCACGCCGCCGCACGGCGGCCGTTACATCTGAGACGCGCATCCGGCGAATTGCCGCAGAGCGGCCTTCCGTGTGTCAAACAATGTTCGCAGACCGCCGCTACCAGCCGACTCATGTCAGCAGGGAGATTCGGCCGATGGGACTGGTGATGATTCGATGTCCGCAAACCGGACGTGAGATCCCGACGGGCTTCGAAATGGAGATTTCTGATTTCCAGCGCGCACCGGTGTTCTTCTCGCGGGTGCAATGCCCGGTCTGCGCCTGCGAGCACGAATGGTTCGCCCAGGATGCCTGGGTGTGCGACAGCCCTGACACAACGCCGTCCGCGTGGGACGCGTTCGTCGATCGGCTTTGAGGAATTCGAGAACCCCGAAAAGTTAGTGCGCCGGACGGCTTCTGTCGGGGGAGGGGGGAAGGCCGCCCGGCGCCGGCGCGACCACCGAAGTGGCCGCGTCTGATAGGCCAACGAGATTGTGGCAGGTTGGTTCCGGCTGTTTTTTGAAGTTTCGGAATTTCCGCCGGGCGGCGTCGATTGCGGAGGCGGGGCCTACTCGGGCCGCGCCGAGGCGGCATGACCGTTGCGCCCGGCCACCCATTCCGCGTGGAAGTGGCCGTTCTCGCCCATCAGGCACACCTCGGCGTTCTCGCCGTAAGTGCCGAGCTTTTTCGCGGCGTCGATGGCAAACAGCATGGCCTCGTCCTGAGTCCGATACGGGCCGTACTCGTCGTCGCCGTATTTGATCAGCCATTCGTCCTGGATCTTGTCATGGACGATGAAATAGCGGGCTGTCGGCATGATGTCCTCGCTTTCCCTATGGCGCATCGACAGCCAACGCCGCGCCGGGAGCGATGTTCCTGCGCCGGCAACAAAGAAAAAGGCGGGGATTGCCGCATTCCCGTCACGGTTTACGGGGTCCGAAGCTGCTGCTCGGGATTCGGCGCCGACGCGCCGGTTTGTATTTACCGTTGTGCAACCGCAATGAGCCGCCCCCGCACTGCAACCATGATCCCGTTCAGGCGTTATCCCCATGGGAGGATTGCTGCTTTTCACGTTTATGCGTCGATTGACTTTGCCGTGTGACTTGCCGCGGCTTGCGAACGCGGACCCGCGCCCCAAATCACTTGTATGGAACTGATTGGAACTGCTCGTGCTGTTTGATCCTCATGACATGAATCGTCTGGCCATCCTGCTCGATGTCGATGGCACCTTGCTCGACATTGCCCCCACCCCCCGAGAGGTCGTGGTGCCGCATTCGCTGACGCAGACGCTCGCGCGACTCCGCGACCGGCTGGGCGGCGCGCTGGCGCTGGTCAGCGGGCGGCCGATCGCCGAGTTGGACGAATTCTTCGCGCCGTTGCGGCTGCCGGCGATCGGCGGGCACGGCGCCGAAATGCGCCCGGTCGCCGACGGCGTCACTCTGTCCGGCCGCGCGGCGCCGCTCGATCCGCTGTTCCGGCAGCGGCTCAAGGATATTGCAGCCCTTCATCCCGGCGTGCTGGTGGAGGACAAGGGCTATTCGCTCGCCCTGCATTACCGGCTGGTGCCGAAGCAGGGCTTGGCCCTCGTCCACGACGTCAAGCACGCCTACGAGGCCTGGGCCGACCCATCGTTCGAGCTTCTCACCGGCAAGGCCGTGCTCGAAATCAAATACGCCGCCTTCAACAAGGGCTCGGCGGTGCGCGACCTGATGACCTATCCGCCGTTCACCGGCCGCGCGCCGATCTTCGTCGGCGACGACCGGACCGACGAGGATGCGTTCGCGGTGGTGCCGGAGTTCAGCGGCCACGCCATGTCGGTCGGCCGCAAGCTTCCCGGCATCGACGACCATTTCAAGTCGCCCGACGACGTGCGGCGCTGGCTCGAACGTCTGGCCGACGGCGTGAGCGTCGCATGACCGACCACGGACTCGATCTCGCCATCATCGGCAACTGCCGGACGGCCGCGCTGGTCGAGCCGACGGGGCGCCTCGTGTGGTGGTGCTATCCGCGCTTCGACAGCGACCCGGTGTTCTGCCGCCTCGTGGCGGGCGACGAGGAGAAGGGATTCTCCGACGTCGTGCTCGACGGCATGGTGTCGATTCACTCCGAGTATCTGCGCAACACCGCGATCGTCGTCACCGTGCTGACCGACCGCCAGGGTGGCGCGGTCCGCATCACCGACTTCGCGCCGCGGTTTCGCAACCTGGGGCGCGTGTTCCGCCCGCCGCAACTGATGCGCATCGTCGAGCCCATATCGGGTCTGCCGCGCATCACCATCCGCATGCGCCCGACCCACTCCTACGGCGAGCCGTTCGTCCAGCACTCGCTCGGCAGCAACCACATCCGCTATTCCGGCGGCGACGTGGTCATCCGCCTCACCACCGATGCGCCGCTTTCTTATATCGACCGGGAGGCGCCGTTCGTGCTGAACCGGCCGGTCGCGCTGATTTTCGGCGCCGACGAGCCGGTGCCGGGCGAGATCACCACGCTCTGCCGCGAGTTCTGCGATCGCACGCGCGACTACTGGATGGACTGGGTGCGAGGGCTGTCGATCTCCTACGACTGGCAGGAGCCTATCATCCGCGCCGCGGTCACGCTCAAGCTTTCCAACTTCGAGGAGACCGGCGGGATCATCGCCGCCCACACCACGTCCATTCCCGAGGCGCCGGGCTCGGGCCGGACCTGGGACTATCGCTTCTGCTGGCTCCGCGACGCCTACTTCGTCGTCAAGGCGCTCAACCGCATCGGCGCGACGCAGACCATGGAGGATTTCATCTCCTTCATCCTCGGCATCGCGGCCAATCACGACGAGGAGCTGCGCCCGGTCTATCCCATCGTGCCGACCGACCCGATGGAGGAGACGGTCGCGCCGCATCTCACAGGCTATCGCGGCGACGGGCCGGTGCGGATCGGCAATGCCGCGGCGTTGCAGAACCAGCACGACACCTACGGCAGCATCATTCTCGCGGCGATGCCGATGTTCTTCGACCACCGCCTGCCGCGGCCCGGCGACGAGGCGCTGTTCCGGCTCCTGGAGACGCTCGGCGAGAAGGCCATCGCGCTGGCGATGGAGCCGGACGCCGGCATCTGGGAATTCCGCGGCAGCCGCCGGATCCACACCCATTCCGCGGCGATGTGCTGGGCCGGCATCAACCGGTTGGGCGCCATCGCCACCCGTCTCGGCTTCGCTGACCGCGCGGCCTATTGGAATTCTGCCGCCGAGAAGCTCCAGAGCGCGCTGCTGGAACAGGCGTGGAATCCCAAGCTCAAGGCGTTTAGTGCCGCATTTGGCACAGACGACGTCGATGCCAGCGTGCTGTTATTGCCGGAGCTTGGCCTGATCGAGGTCACCGACCCCCGCTTCATTTCGACGGTGGCCGCGGTCGAGCGTGAACTTCTGCGCGAGAAGCACGTTATGCGTTACGCGAATTCCGACGATTTCGGGTTGCCGGAAACCGCCTTTCTGATCTGCCGCTTCTGGCTGATCGACGCCTGGTGGTCGCTGGGCCGGCGCGAGGAGGCACGCGAATTGTTCGTCGATGCGCTGGGCCATCGCAATCGCTATGGGCTGCTGTCCGAGGACATCCATCCGCGGACCGGCGCGCTGTGGGGCAATTTCCCGCAGACCTATTCGATGGCCGGTCTGATATTGACGGCCATGCGGTTGTCGCGCAGCTGGGAGGACCGGTATTGGCGCGGGTAGTGGTGGTGTCGAACCGCGTTGCCGTCCCCAACCGGGACGGCGGCGCCCGGGCGGGCGGCCTCGAGGTCGTGCTGCGCTCGTTCCTCAAGCGCAACCAGGGCGTCTGGTTCGGCTGGAGCGGCAGGACCGTGCCCAAGGGCGAGGAAAAGGTTCGCCAATCCGAACATGCCGGCGTTACCTACATCACCGCCGACATCTCGCGCGCCGACTTTCAGGAATATTACAACGGCTTCGCCAACCGGATGTTGTGGCCGATCCTGCATTACCGGCTCGACCTCGTGGAGTTCTCCAGCCGCGACATGGCCGGCTATCTGCGGGTCAACGAGATGTTCGCGGACCGGCTGCTGGCTTTCCTGAAGCCCGACGACGTGATCTGGGTGCACGACTATCATTTCCTGCCGCTGGCCAAGGCGCTGCGCGACCGAGGCGTGCAGAACAAGATCGGCTTCTTTCTTCATATCCCATTCCCGCCGCCCGACCTGCTTACCGCGCTGCCCAAGCACGAGCGCACCATCCTCAGCCTCTGCCACTACGATCTCGTGGGATTCCAGACCGACAACGACGCCGACAACCTAGCGGACTATCTCACCAACGAATCCCGGATGCCGAGCCGCGACCGCCGGACCTTCATCGCCGGGCAGCGGACGATGCGGATCGGCGTGTTCCCCGTGGGTGTCGAGATGGCGGAGTTCGAGCGGCTGGCGCGCCGCACCAACCGGCTGGCTTTCGCGCGCGAGGTGCTCACGAGCCTCGCCGATCGCAGCATGATCATCGGTGTCGATCGTCTCGATTATTCCAAGGGCATCGGTATGCGCATGCGGGCCTTCGAGCAGTTCCTCGCCGATTATCCGCGCTGGCGCGGCGCCGTGACCTATCTGCAGATCACGCCGCGCAGCCGCTCGGAAATCCGCGAATACGCCGACATCGAACGGCGGATCGACGAGACCGTGGGCCGCGTGAACGGCCACTATGGCGAGGCATCCTGGACGCCGATCCGCTACGTCAACAGGCCCTACAGCCGTTCGACGCTCGCCGGCCTCTACCGTGCCTCCCGCGCGGCGCTGGTCACGCCGCTGCGCGACGGCATGAATCTCGTCGCCAAGGAATACATCGCGGCGCAGGATCCCGAGGATCCCGGCGTGCTCATTCTCTCACGCTTTGCCGGCGCCGCGGTCGAGTGTCAGGCCGCGCTCCTGGTCAACCCTTACGATCAGGAGGCGGTCGCCGCCGCGATCGACCAGGCGCTGTCGATGCCGCTGGACGAGCGGCGAGCGCGTCACCGCGACGTCTTCAACGTCCTCTCCGAGAACGATGTCAAATTCTGGGGCAATCGATTCATCGACGCATTGACGTGTCCTGAACCGGCGGCGGCGTCGGCGCCGCGGGCGGTCGCCGCCAGTCCTCATCTCGCCGCCGCGGAATGATGCGCCGGCGTTGCAGACTCAAAGCCTGAAATCGACGATCACCTTGATGTCGCCGGGCCGATGCTCCAGCGCCTCCGGCCAGTTCGACAGCGGCACGCGCCGCGAGATCAGCCGGTCGAGCCACGCACGATCGGCTTGGCCGAGCGCCGCTGCCGCCAGCTCGTAATGCCTGCGGTTGGCGTTGACCGAGCCGAACACCACATCGTTGTTGAGCACCATCGTCCGGTTCAATTGCCCGATGTCGAAATTGGCTTCGTGGCTGCCGCCGATGCCCGCGAGGCAAACGATGCCGCTCGGCGCCGAGCGGCCCAGCACATTGGCGATCACCGACGGCGCGCCGGTGCATTCGATGACGACGTCGGATTCAAGCTCGATCAGATCGAGCGCGCTGTCGTGATACTCCGCGCCGAGATCGTGGACGAGGCCGGGCTTCGGCCCATCGGTGTTGCGGTCCAGCACATGCACCTCATAGTTCCGCTGCATCCCCATCAACGCGGCGAGCAGCCCGATCGGGCCCGCGCCGGTGATCAGGAGCCGCCGCGGCTCCCAGGAATGGAATCGACGGCCGATGCGTTCGATGTGGTCCCACGCCTTGGCGACGACGCTGGCGGGCTCCAGCAGGACGCCGACATCGCCGAGCGCCGGATCGACCTTGATCGCGTAGCTCGGCTCGATGCGAAACCGCTCGGCGCCGAAGCCGTGCAGCCCCTTGATGCCGCGTTCGGTGTAGCCGCCGTTGCGGCACATGTCCCATTCGCCAGCGGCGCAAGCCGGGCAGGGCACCGGATCCGGCCGCCGCACAATGCCGACGATCCGATCGCCTTCGGCGAAGCGGCTGCCGGGCGGCACCGCGATCACCTCGCCGTAGGATTCGTGGCCGAGCACCAGCCGCTCGCTGTTGGGAGGCGCCTCGCCGAAGGCGCCGGCCACGATCTCGCGATCGGTGCCGCAGACGCCGAGCGCAATCGTCTGCACCAGCACCGAGCCCTGCGACTCCGGCGGCTCCGGAATGTCATCGAGCCGGGCGGAGTGAGGCACCCCGGGAATAAGCGTGATCGCGCGCACGAAAGGGTCCCTTTTTTGAATGGAAATGTGTTGCCGATCAAAAGCTTCACCGGCCCCATCGTTCGACGCATCAGCGCCGAAAAGGTTCCCCGTTCTGGAATGAAGCTCGGGCCCGCGCAAGGAGGCGGTGGTGAAATCGGGCCAAGCCGCTGTCGCCAACGTCTGGACGCAGCCGCGTTGAGCGGGGAGCGCACACCAATGGCGGGTCAGATGTTTCGCTTCGCGGCCACGTCGCCGCGATCTCCGCATTTCCACTTTCGGACGCAGTTGCACCGGGCTATATATGCCCATGAAGCCATTTGCTCTTTGGAACACATCCAAACCGCTCGGTGATGCTTGCGCGCGCAGGCGCGGCGCCCGTCCACGCGCAACCGCGCTCATGCTCGGAATATTGGCGGCCGCGGCTTTTGCGGTCGCGGCATTCGCGCAGGCGCCGGCCGCGGCTCAGCCGCAGCCGGCACCCTCGATACAGGCCCCGCCGACGAACGCTCCGGCCCCGGAGGCGCCGAACGCGGTTCCGCCGGCTCCTTCAACGATCGCCACCGCGACATTGCCGCACGACCTGTCGCCCTGGGGCATGTTCCTCAGCGCCGACATCGTGGTGAAGGCCGTGATGGTCGGCCTGGTGTTTGCCTCGTTCGTCACCTGGACGGTGTGGCTCGCCAAGAATTGGGAGTTGTGGCGGGCGACGCGCCGCGGACGCGCGGCTCTCGCCGTGCTCAACGAGGCGAGCACGCTCGCCGAAGCCAACGCCCGTCTCGGCGGCAGCAGCGAGGCCGTGGCGCGGCTTCTGCGCACCGCGGTCCATGAGGTGCAGGTGTCGCCGCATCCCGATCCCGAGGCCTTGAAGGAGCGCATCTCGTGGCTGCTTGAGCGGGTCGAGGCCGCCGCCGGCCGGCGCATCGGCCGCGGCATGGGCCTGCTCGCCACCATCGGCGCGACGGCGCCGTTCGTCGGCCTGTTCGGCACCGTCTGGGGTATCATGAACAGTTTCATCGGCATCTCGAACGCGCACACCACCAATCTCGCGGTGGTCGCGCCGGGCATCGCCGAAGCGCTGCTCGCAACAGCCCTCGGCCTGTTCGCCGCGATCCCGGCGGTGGTGATCTACAACGTGTTCTCGCGCTCGATCGGGGCCTATCGCGCGTTGCTTGCGGACGGCTCGGCGCTGGTGATGCGGCTGTTGAGTCGCGACTGCGAGCGTGTCTCCGCTCCGATGCAGCGGGCGGCGGAGTAGGCCCGTGGCGATCCGGCTCGGACACGACGGCGACGATTTCGCGGAAACCCACGAGATCAATGTCACGCCGTTCATCGATGTGATCCTGGTGCTGCTGATCATCTTCATGATCGCGGCGCCGCTCGCGACGGTGGACGTGCCGGTCGATCTGCCTGCCACGACGGTGGAGCGGCAGCCGCGCCCGGACAAGCCGGTGTTCCTCACCATCAAGGCCGACCGGACGCTCGCGATCGGCGACGATCCGGTGGCGCCCGAGATGCTGGCCTCGACGCTCGACACGGTGTCCAAAGGCAACCGCGACGAGCGCATCTTTCTGCGTGCCGACCGTGCCGTCACCTACGGCGACGTCATGACGGTGATGAACACGCTGCGCGCGGCCGGCTATCTCAAGGTCGCGCTGGTCGGATTGGAGGACCGCGAGGCCAAATGACGGCGCGCGCTCTCATCCTGCCGGGCCCGGATTTTGGCCGGGAGTTCACGCGCTGGGGGCTGGCCGCGGCGATCGTCTGCGCTGCGCATTTCGGATTGATGGCGGGGTATCTGTTCATCCCGCCGGCGGAGCCGGAGGGCTCGATCGCGTCGCCGGCGGTGATCCTCGAACTCGCGCCGACGCCGGTTGCGCCGTCCTCGCAGCAGGATCTCGCGCCGGGCCCGGAGATGGTGGAGGCGCAGGCGGTGCCGAAGCCGCCGCCGCAGGCCGAGCCCGAGGTGGTCGAGCCGACGTCGAAGCTGGAGGCGCCGGTGCCCGCGGAGGTGACGCTGCCGGAGCCCCAGCCGAAGGCGGTCGAGCAGAAGCCGCAAGAGGTGCCGGACCCGCAGCAGACCACCGAGGCGCCCCCGGTCCGGCAGAATGCGCCGGCACCGCGCACGACGGCGGCGCCTCGCTCCCAGCAGCACACCGCGCCGATGCCGCGGGCTCCGAGCCCCGGCAGCGCCGAGCGCCGCGCTGCCATGATGAGCTGGCGCGACCTCGTGATGGTGCGCCTGCAGCAGAACAAGCGATATCCAAGCGCCGCCGAGTCCCGGCGTGAGCAGGGCGTGGTGACGCTGAGCTTCACCGTGGACCGCAACGGCCGGGTGCTGGCGCGCTCGATCGCGCGGAGCTCAGGTGTCGCCGCGCTTGACGAGGAGGTGCTGGCGATGGTGCAGCGCGCCCAGCCGCTGCCCGCGTTCCCGGCGGCGATGGCGCAGGCGTCGATCAATCTGGTGGTGCCGATCCGCTTCTCGCTGCGGTGATGGCAGTTTCCTCGGTTCTGTCTTAATGCTGAAGCCGGGCACGGCTAGACAGGTCCGATGACGGTTCCACCGTTGAACAGGCGCCGGCTGCTGGCGACGCTCGGCTCGGCCGCGATGGTCACCGGCATCGACGGCGTCGCGCGTCCTTACCTCAGCCGCGCCGCCGACCGTCCGCTGATCACCCATGGCCTGCAGTCGGGCGATGTGTCGGCCGATTCAGGCATGGTCTGGGCGCGCGCCGACCGGCCCGCGCGCATGCTGGTCGAGGTGGCGACCACCGACAGCTTCAGGACCATCCATAGCGGCACCTACGTCGATGCGCTGCCGGAGAGCGACTACACCGCCAAGGCGCTGCTCGAAAACCTCCCGGCGGGGCAGGACATTTTCTATCGCATCCGTTTCCAGGATATTTCGTCGCCGACCGTTCTCGGCGAGCCGGTGACCGGCCGCTTCCGCACCGCGCCGGCCGACCGCCGCTCCGTCTCGTTCGTCTGGTCGGGCGACACCGCGGGGCAGGGCTGGGGCATCGACGAGGCGCGCGGCGGCATGCGCATGTACGCGACGATGCGCAACACCCGCCCCGACTTCTTCATCCATAGCGGCGACACCGTCTACGCCGACGCGCCGATCGCAGCCGAGGTGAAGCTGCCGGACGGCTCGCTGTGGAAGAACCTGGTCACCGAGGAGAAGTCGAAACCGGCCGAGACGCTCGCGGAGTTTCGCGGCAACTACAAATACAACCTGCTCGACCGCAACCTCCTGGCCTTCAACGCCGAGGTCCCGATGTTCGCGCAATGGGACGATCACGAGGTCACCAACAACTGGTGGCCGGGCGAGGATTTGACGGGCGCCAAGCACCAGCGCCTGCGATATCGCGAACAAAGCGCGCTATCGCTTGCGGCCCGCGCCGGCCGCGCATTTCATGAATACATTCCGATCCGGCCGGCGCAGGCGGAGCTCGGCCGCGTCTACCGCAGGATTTCCTACGGGCCTCTGCTCGACGTGTTCATGCTCGATATGCGCAGCTATCGCGGTCCGAACGGCGAGGGGCGCGAGGAAACCTACGAACCCGCCGCCCATCTGCTCGGGCCGCAGCAGACGGCGTGGCTCAAGCGTGAGCTGCAAGGCTCGCGTGCGACCTGGAAGGTGATCGCGGCCGACCAGCCGCTTGGCCTGACCGTCTACGAAGACTTCGTTCGCAAGTGGGGCGTGGAGGCGGTCGCGCAGGGGATCGACGGGCCGCCGCGCGGCCGCGAGCTGGAGATCGCCGATCTGCTCGCCTTCATCAAGCGCGCGAACGTCCGCAACACGGTCTGGCTCACCGCCGACGTGCATTATACGGCGGCGCATTATTACGATCCGAACAAGGCGGCGTTCCAGGACTTCGATCCGTTCTGGGAGTTCGTCTCGGGGCCGATCCATGCCGGCTGCTTCGGCCCGGGCGCGCTCGACAGCACGTTCGGCCCGCAGCTCATGTATGTGAAGGCGCCGAGCGCGGAGCAGGGCCAGAATCTGTCGCCCGCCTCCGGAATGCAGTTCTTCGGGCATGTGGCGATCGACGGCGCGAACGGCGCGATGACGGTGACGCTCAAGGATATCGACGACCGGGCACTGTGGTTGACCAGGCTGGAACCGAGAACGGGCTGACGCCTACGAGCCGGAGCGGCCGTTGGAGGGCGTGGCGAGATGGACGGCGCTCGTTGGGGCCGCCTTCTGTTGCGCGACGAGGCCGAAGGAGCTCGGATTGAAGCCCGCGCCGGCCGGATTGAATCGATCCGTCAGATAGCTGACAACGCCGAACGTCACGGTGACCGCGATCGAGCCGAAAATCGCCAAGTTCCGCCAGGTCAGCGGCTGGCGCCGACGATCGGCATAGAGCAGGTCGTGATTGCGAAGGCGATAGTCGGTCATGAAGGTTCCCGCTGGATCGTACAAGTCCGAGCAAGGCCGTTCGTTCCAGTGCGACCGCTCACACCGGCGACCGGGTATCGGCGTCATGCGTCATAAAAGAGGCAGGCGACCTCCGGCCGCATTTGCGGGCAATTTTGGGGAAAACTTTCGGACGATTTTACGCGCGTCACGAAGGCGGCGGGTGCCCGGCGGCCATTCACTTGTTGCAGATGACAACCGCGATGTTGTCACGGCCGGTCGCGCGGAGTTCCGACCGGCAGCCGCGCGGCACCGGCAGGCAGCCATTCATGCCGCAGACGACCTGAGCCGGCGCCGCTCCGCCGGAGGGCTTCGCCGGCGCGGATCGATCCGGCTTGGCGGGATCGGGCCGCGAAGCGGTCTTCGGCTGCTGCTTCTTCTCGCAGGTGCCGTTGTTGCCGACGACTGAACCCGCTTCGCAAACGATCTTGACGCAAGCGTCATTCTCGGCGCGATAGCCGCGATTGCATTGCAGCGGGCAAACCCGGGTGGTGTTGCCGCGCAGGACATCGACCGCGTCGAGGCTTGCAACCCGCGTGTCGAGCTGCTTGCCGGAGTGCTTGTTGAACAGTTCCAGCGCACGGCGCGAATTGCTGCCCCAGGAGGCATCCACGGCGCCGGGATAGCAACCGACCCGCTGCAACTCCGTATGCAAGAGCCGCGTGGTCTCCTTCATATCGGGTCCGGTCTTCGCAGCCTCCGTCGGCGCCACCGAGCTGATGATGGCCGATGGGGCGGGCAGGGATGGGGCGGTGCGGGTCGCAACCTTGGCCTCCTCGGCGGCAAGCTTGGAACGCTGCGACCGCGCCAGGTCGGCGTAGAAGCCCTTGCTGTGGAGCGCGAGGAACGAATCCCAGGCTTCCTTGGTGGCGACCTGCGCGGCCAGCTCGTAGTCGCGCCGCTCCGATGCGTTCGCATCGAACGTCGCCGGTGGGCTGACCGCCGGCGTGGGAGCCGCAACGACGGGCTTCACCTCCGGCAAGAGCGACACCGTCGTGCCGCCCAGCGATCCATAGACGAACGGCTCCTGCGCGTTGCCGGTGCTGCTCAAGACATCGTCCCGGACGCGGCCCAGCGCGATCCGCAGATCGAGCCCTGGGGTCGTGAGGTTCTTCAGCAGCGCCGCCGTGAACGGGCTGTGCCTGCCGTCGCCGTCGGACGCGGTCGATCCGGCCTTGGCGGCGAAGGCGATCAGCGTGTCGGAGGAGGGCGGCTCGATCTTGGCCAATCCTCGGCCGATGGAGCGGGTCTCGCTCGTGCGCCGCACGGTCCTGATGAACGGGTTGTCCCGGCAGGCGTCGAGAATGATCAGGCGCAGCCGCTTGGCGGGCTCCAGCATCCTGACGATGCGGTCAAGCGAGATGGCTTCGTCCTCGACATCGAGATCGCGCTTGAGCGAGGTATCGACCGGCAGCAGGTAATTGGTGCCGTCGATCTCGATGCCGTGGCCGGCGAAGAACACGACCGCGACATCCGCGGTCCGGGACTTCTCGGCGAAGTCGCGGAAGGCGCGGCGCATCTCCGTGCCGTTGAGATTGTTGCTGGCGTTGACGGTCTCGAATCCCGCGGCGCTGAACAGCTTGGCGATGGCGTTGGCGTCGTTTTCGGGGTTGGGAAGCGGCCGCACATTCACATAATTCGAGTTGCCGATGACGAGCGCGATGCGCTTCTGCGCCGTCGCTTCGCCGCCGAACAGGCTCGACGCGATCAGCAATCCCCAGAACAGGGCTTTCAACATTTTCATGACGATGCGCGGGCCAATTGCCTTCATAACAGAGCCCTCGTGAGTCTATCCCACATGAGGTGGAGCTTCAACGCGCGCCGCGCATGTCTGGGAATTGGCATTGCGGCGCTCGGAAAAGAGACGGATCGGGAAGGCGGGCCGTTACAACTCGGCGCGGGCGCCCGCGGGCGCTTCAAGGCCTGACGGTCAGCAGCACCAGAGTACCGGCCGTAGCCTGCGCCGAGACCGTGCTGCGGATCGCCGCGGCGCGGGGATCGTCGAGATCGTAGACGCGGATCGGCGCGACGCTGCGCGTTCGCCATTCGCTGCTGAGCCGCTCGGCCAGCGCGGAATCGATCAGGATTCGCACGCTCTTGCCGGCGGGTTCGGCGGGAAGCGGCAGGAAGCTCATGAGCAAAGCCGCCGCCGTCGCGCGATCGGCGCCGGCGCCCATCAGCGCGCGCCGCATGACCTCTGCGGGGACGTCGATGTCGCGGTATGCGTTCTCCGCGGGCGCCGTGGGCTGGTTGCCGAGCGACCGCATTCTTGTTCCCGACATCGGTCCGCGATCGTCGATCGTGACCATTGCAACCTGGATGCGCTGATCGGATTGCGACCGCTCCTGCAGATTCTGGAAGCTGAAGACGGCCACGGCGATCGTCGCGGCGAACACCGCGCCTGCCGCGGACCATTGCAGGCCGCTGAACGACGGAAGGCGGAACTGGAAGAACGAGCGCGTCTCGGCCTTGGCCGGACGGTGTGCCGACAGGACCCGTGCCGACAGATCGGCTGGAACTCCGGTGCCTGTATTGGCCGCTTCGACCAGCCGGCGTTCGAGCACGCGCTCGGCGGCAAAGCTGCTGCGCTTGGTCAGTTCGGCGGCGCGCCCGGCATCGGCCGGCGAAAGGCGCCCGGCGATCCAGTCGTCCACAAGGCGTTCCTGGTCCAGTGTCAACGGCGTGTGGTCGTGCTGGCGGCGGGCAACGGCCAGCAGCAGCGCCTGGTCGACCGGCTTGAGGTCGTCAGGCTCGTGCGGCATCGGCTCCGAACCTTGCGGGGCCTTATTCATGTTGGACCCCCTGTGTCTGTCCCATCATCCCGTCCTGACGCCATCGAGCCGACAGGGCTGGGCGCTCTCCTAAGACGTGTCCCGGGTTCATGGCGTTACATCCCGGTCGGGGAAATATTCGGGGGCCAGGGTCTGCAGGCCAGCGAGGAGCCTCGATTGGGCCCGGGACAGGGCGGTCCGGAGCGCCCCGGCGGAGAGGTCCAGACGCTGCGCCAGGTCCTCATTGCTGAGATCGCGATGGAATTTGCAGCAAACAAGGACGCGGTCGCGGGAATCGAGTTTCGACCACGCCGCGATGCCCTGTTTCCTGAGCTCCTTCAAAATGAGATTGGTCGTGACCGTCTCGTTTTCCGAAGGGGCGAAGACCTCCAGCTCTGCCAGGCAGCCGACGCTTTCCTCCTTCTTGCGTTTGGCGCGGTGAAAATCGATCGTGAAGTTCCGGATGACCTTGGACAGGTAGATCGGCAGGGACGTGCTCCGCTGCCAAAGCTTCAGGATGTGATAGTCGCGCTCGACCAGGCGCTCGAAGAAACTCTGGAACACGTCATCGACGTCGGACCCGTCGGCCCGGGACCGGATGCAGTGAAAGATCAGGCGATGATGCCGCTGGTAGAACAGGTCGAACGCCCCGCGCATCCCCCGGATCACCCGGTCGACCAGCTCGATATCGGAAAGCTCGCTATCATCCCGGCGGGTTGGCGACAGTGCGCTCATTTTGCCAGCCTCTGACTGCAGACGACGGAGTTCGAAGCGCCCGGGTGCCGGCTCCCGGCTGAGCACAATAGTACGGGGGCGGCGGGCCTCACAGAAGCCCTCAGAATCGTGGCAGCAATTTCATGTCTTCAACGCCCCGGTGGCAAGCCTTGAAGCGGCGAGCGGCCGTCCACAGCAGCATCATCAGGCCCAACAGGTTGCTTTCCAAGCCCAATTTTCCTGCCGCGGGATTTCTTCCGGAGTGAATGCGGCGCTTCGCGCGCCGCGTGTCCCCTCGCTTTTGGCGCACGCATGCGCTATGAAAATGCAGCAAAGCCGGACCCTGAATGCACAACATTTGCGTAGCAAGATGATGCGGTTGCTTTGGATCCTTCTTTCGACCCTCATGCTTGTGTCTGCTGAGCGCTCCGCCTTGGCCCAGCAAGCCGGTTCGGTCCCGCGGTTCGCCCTGATCATCGGCAATTCCAATTATCCCGATACCGACCCGGTCTTGAAGCAGCCGTTGAAGGACGCGCAGAAGGACGCGCGCGCCCTGGCCGACGAGCTCAAGAGCGATGCGGTGGGATTCCAGGTCGACTTCGCCGAAGATCTTTCCAAAGACGGAATGCTTCGTGCGTTCAATCGCTTTTACGGGAAAATCACGCAAGGCTCGGTCGCGCTGGTGTTTTTCAGCGGCTACGCCATCCAGTCGGCCCGGCAGAGCTACATCATTCCGGTCGACGGGCAGATCTGGCGGGAATCCGATGTGCCGCGCGATGGCGTCAGCCTGGAAACCATTCTCCGGGAAATGAATTCGCGTGGCGCCAAGGTCAAGCTTGCCATTCTCGATGCGTCGCGAAGGAACCCCTACGAGCGGCGCATGCGCCCGTTCTCGACCGGCCTTGCCCCGGTCGATGCGCCGCCGGGGTCGCTGGTCATGTATTCGTCGGCGCCCGGAACCGTGGTCAACGACGCCGGCAGCGAGCAGCGGCTGTTCATCAACGAGCTGGTCAAGCACCTTCGGATGCCGAATCTGACCGCCGACGAGGTTTTCAACCGCACCCGGATGGCGGTGTCGCAGGGTTCGCAGCAGAAGCAGGTGCCTTCGGTGTCGAACTCGCTGATTTCGGATTTCTCATTCGATCAGCGGGCAAAGACCGCGGTTGCCGTCGCTCCGGCCACCGCACCCGTCGTGGCGCCGGTGGCAACGCCTCCCGCGCCAGCGCCGCCCCCGGCATCGACGGCGTCCAAGCCGGTCATCCCGCAAATGGCTCCGGTGATTGCGCCGGAGTCCCGGCCGACAACGCCGCCGGCCGTGGTAGCGCCTGCGCCGCCGGCCGTGGTAGCGCCTGCGCCGCCGGCCTCTGCTTCACTCTCCAAACCGCCGTCTGCCACGCCGCCGCCTGCGACTGCCCCCATCCCCCCGGCCCCGACCATTCCGCCGGAGGACCTGGCGGCGATCCAGGATCTCAACCGGAAGATCCGCGCCAATCCCAACGATGTCGTCGCGCTCTACCGGCGCGGCCAGCTCTACGCCAAGAACGACGACTTCTCCCGCGCCGCCCTGGACTTCGATGCGACGATCCGGCTCAGCCCGAAGGATGCGGAGGCGCTCAACAACCGCTGCTGGGTGCGCGCCATGATCGGCGACCTTCAGGCTGCGCTGCAGGATTGCGACGCCTCGCTGCAGATTCGGCCGGATTTCGTCGATAGCCTCGACAGCCGGGGTTTCGTCAAGCTGAAGATCGGCCAGCCGCAGAATGCCATCGCCGACTACGATGCTGCGCTGCAGCTTTCCGCGCGAAAGGCGTCTTCGCTCTATGGGCGGGGCATCGCCAAACTGCGGTCCGGCAACGCGAGCGGTCACAACGATATTGCGGCTGCGAAGGCCATCGACCCGCAGATCGCCGACGAATTTGCCCGCTATGGCGTGCGCTAGGGGTTATTCGGACGGGGCACTGCCCAGGATAGTTGCGCCGGCCAGTGAAAATTGTCGAAAGTCGGTGTAACAGGCCCGGACCCTCTGTCGTCTAGTCAATGAATGTCACGGCGGTTCCGGACAAGACTTCATCTGGGAGAGCACCAATGTCTGCATATCTTGGAAATCTGAAGGTTACGATCACCCGCTCGGTCATCGCGGCCGCCCTGGTTCTGCCGGCCGGCTTCGCGATCGCCCAGAGCAACCCGTCCTCGCAGCAGATCATCGACGCGCTGAAGCCCAAGGCGCCGCTGACGCGCAGCCTGTCGGTTTCCCCCGCCGAGCAGGCCAAGAAGGCCGAGACCGAGCGTTTCGTCGACACCCTGCGCAACAGGGCGACCCGCTCGCTCTCAACCGACGAGCGCCAGCAGATCGCGGCCGTGGCGCAGACCAGGCCGCGCATCGATCTCGAGATCAAGTTCGACTTCAACTCGGCCAATATCGCCAAGACCGCCATTCCGGACATGAACAAGCTCGGCGCGGCGCTCTCCGATCCGGCTTTCAAGGGCACCACCTTTGTGCTCGCCGGTCACACCGACGGCATCGGCGGCGAGGAGTTCAATCAGGACCTCTCGAACCGCCGGGCGGATACGGTGAAGCGCTACCTGATGGAGAAGTTCAACCTTCCGGCCGAGGTTCTGGTGACCGCCGGCTACGGCAAGACCCGGCTGAAGGTCAAGGAAAACCCCAACGCGCCCGAGAACCGGCGGGTCGAGGTCGTCAACATGGCAGGAAAGTGAAAGCGCACAATCGGCGCTTTGGGCCTCCCGGTCACCCGGGAGGCCTTGCTTTTTTCGTTCACGCAAACGTCTCGGGCTCCGCATGCACATCACACTCGGCGCGCTCGGCCTGATGGCCGGGGTGGGGCTGGCCGCCCTGCCGTCGCAGCAAGCCTTGGCGCAGCAAGCTTTGGCGCAAAAAGCTCCGGCGCAGCCCGATGCGTCCGCCGGGGCCGTGGTGATCGTGGTCAAGGCGACCAACGCCTGCTTCTCCGACATGATACGCGTCGCCGGATATCTGGTGCCGCGACGGATGGCGGTCGTGAATGTCGATGCCGACGGCTACCGGATCACCGAGATCAACGCGTCGGAAGGCGACACCGTGACCTCGGGACAGGCGCTGGCGCGGCTGACCCGGCAGGCGCAGCAGGACGGATCGAGTGCGCCCGCGGGAGCGGGTGCGGCATCCGGCCAGGCAAGGCCGCTTCCGGCGTCGATCACCTTGCGCGCGCCCGCCGCAGGACTTGTGACGAAAAGCTCGGCGCGGCTCCGGGACATGGCGTCGCCCCAGGCCGAGCCGCTGTACCACATCCTGGTCGACAACGAGCTCGAGCTTGAGGTGCAGATTCCGAGCGTCCACGTCTTGAAGCTCAAGTCCGGCGAGACGGCGCGGGTTTCGATCGCCGGCGAGCCGGAGCGGGCGGGGCGGGTCCGTCACGTGGCCCCCGATGTCGATCAGAAGACGCAGTTCGGCAAGGCGCGCGTGGCGATCGGCAGCGATCCGTCGTTCCGACTTGGGATGTTCGCCCGGGCGACCATCGACGCGAGCAGAAGCTGCGGCGTTGCAATCCCCCGTTCCGCAGTCGAGTATCGGACCGAGGGCACGAGCGTGCATGTGGTGCGGGGGCGGACCGTCCAGATGCGGCGGGTGACCGTGGGCCTTCTGTCGGACGACAGCGTCGAGATCCGCGAAGGGCTCAGTGAGGGCGACACCGTCGTCGCCAATGCGGGGACTTCCCTGCACGATGGCGACAGGATCAGACCCATGTTTGCCGGCGAGTTCGATCAACCACGAGTGCGGTGATGGCGCTAAATATCTCGGCCTGGTCGATCCGTCGGCCGCTTCCCTCGATCGTGCTCTCGGTCATCCTGCTGGCGCTCGGCTGGATCAGCTTCGCCCGGCTGCCGGTGACGCGCCTGCCGAACGCCGATATTCCGGTCGTGTCGGTGATCGTGACCCAGTTCGGGGCGGCGCCGGCAGAGCTGGAGGCCCAGGTCACCAAGACGATCGAAGACGGCGTGTCCGGCGTCGAAGGCGCCCGCCATATCACCTCGCAGATCACCGACGGCATGTCGGTCACGACGGTCGCGTTCAGCCTTGAGACCAAGACTGATAGGGCGCTCAACGACATCAAGGACGCGGTCACCCGCGTCCGCGGCAAGCTTCCGCAGAACGTCAACGAACCGCTGATCCAGCGCGTCGACGTGGTTGGCCTGCCGATCGTCACCTACGCGGCGGTCTCGCCCGGCAGCACGCCGGAACAGCTCTCGTGGTACGTCGATGACGTGGTCAAGCGCGCGCTGCAGGGCGTGCGCGGGGTGTCCCAGGTCGAGCGCATCGGCGGTGTGGAGCGCGAAATCCTCGTCTCGCTCGATCCGGACCGCGTGCAGGCGGTCGGGCTGACGGCGGTGGACGTGAGCCGCAGGCTGCGCGGCACCAACATCGATCTCGCCGGCGGCCGCGCCGAGATCGGCGGGCGCGATCAGGCGATCCGCACGCTGGCCGGCGCCCGGACCCTCAACGAGCTGGCCGGGACGATGATCAGCCTGCCGCTGGGCGGCGCGGTCCGTCTCGACGATCTCGGCATCGTCACCGACACGATCGCCGACCGCCGGACCTTCGCCCGCTTCAATGGCGAGCCGGTCGTGGCGTTCGGCATCAAGCGCTCCAAGGGCGCGAGCGACGTGGTGGTCGCGGCGGCGGTGAAAAAGAAGATCGACGAGCTCACCAAGGCCAACCCGGACATCGAGCTCAAGCTGATCGACACGTCGGTTGATTTCACACAAGGCAATTACGAAGCCGCCATCGACACGCTGTTCGAAGGCGCGGCGCTCGCCGTCATCATCGTGCTTCTGTTCCTGCGCAATCTGCGGGCCACCGTCATCGTCGCGATCTCGCTGCCGCTGTCCATCTTCCCCGCGTTCTGGGTGATGGACATGCTCGGATTCTCGCTCAACCTCGTGAGTTTCCTGGCGATCACGCTCAGCACCGGCATCCTGGTGGACGATGCGATCGTCGAGATCGAGAACATCGTGCGCCACATGCGGATGGGGAAATCGCCCTATCAGGCGGCGATCGAAGCCGCCGACGAAATCGGCCTCGCCGTCATCGCCATCAGCCTGACCATCGTCGCGATCTTCGCGCCCGCGAGCTTCATGCCCGGGATCGCCGGCCAGTTCTTCAAGCAGTTCGGCATCACCGTCTCGGTCCAGGTGCTGTTCTCGCTGTTGGCGGCGCGTCTCGTCACGCCCATGCTGGCGGCCTATTTCCTGCGCCCGCATGCCCATGTGGAGAAGCCGCCGGGCAGGCTTCTCCTGGCCTATACGCGGCTCGTCACTTGGTCGGTCCGGCACTACTTCATCACCGTCGGCGTCGGCATGCTGATCTTCGCGGCATCGATCCTGAGCATCACGCTGCTGTCGCAGGGTTTCCTGCCGGCGCAGGACTCCGCGCGCTCGCTGCTCGCCATCGAGCTGCCGCCCGGCTCGCGGCTCGCCGACACCGAGAAGGTGACCGAGGACATCGTTACGCTCTTGCGCACCCGGCCCGAAGTCGTGAGCGTCTTCGTCGACGGCGGGCGGGTGCCGCAGGGGTCGATGGAGGTTCGCAGGGCCTCGCTGATCATCAACTACACGCCGAAGAAGAAGCGAGGCATCACCCAGAAGGAACTCGAGCTGTTCATCGGCGGCAAGCTCGAAGACGTTCCCGACATTCGCTACTGGTTCGTCGACGAGAACGGCCTGCGCGCGATCTCGCTGGTCGCGGTCGGCGCCGACAGCGTGGTCGTGGCGAATGTGGCGAGCGAACTCGCGAACCAGATGCGGCGGATCCCTCTGGTCTCGAATGTGGTGGCCGATACCTCGTTCGAGCGGCCGGAGCTTCGAATCCTGCCGCGGATGGATCTGTCTGTCCGTCTCGGCGTCTCGACTGAAAGTCTGGCCGAGGCGATCCGCGTTGCGACCATCGGCGACGTCGGCCCGGCGCTCGCCAAATTCGACACCGGCGACCGGCTGGTGCCCATTCGTGTCCAGCTCACCGACGCCGCGCGGACCGATATCCAGCGGCTCGAACAGATGCGGGTGCCGATGGGAGGCGGCAGGGGCGACGTTCCGCTCTCGGCCATCGCCGACGTGCGGCTGAGCCAGGGCCCGACCAGCATCAACCGCTACGACCGCGAGCGTCAGGCGACGATTTCCACCGATCTGGCCGGAAACGCCGCGCTCGGCGATGCGATGAAGGCGATCTACGCATTGCCGGTGATGAAGAACCTGCCCAAGGGTGTCAGTGTTCAGCAGTCGGGCGATGCCGAGAGCCTGAACGAACTGGGCGAGGGCTTCGCCAACGTGATGACCCTCGGCCTGCTGATGGTCTATGCGGTGCTGGTCATGCTGTTCGGCACCTTCCTGCAGCCGATCACCATCCTGTTCTCGCTGCCGCTGTCGATCGGCGGCGCGATCATGGCGCTTATGCTCACCGGCAAGCAGCTCACGGTGCCGGTGTGGATCGGCATGCTGATGCTCATGGGCATCGTCACCAAGAACGCGATCATGCTTGTCGACTTTGCCATCGAGTCGGTGCAGCAGGGCATGAACAGAGATGCCGCGATCATCGACGCCGGGCAGAAGCGGGCGCGGCCCATCATCATGACGACGATTGCGATGGTCGCCGGCATGATGCCGAGCGCCTTGAGCTTCGGGGCCGGCGGCGAGTTCCGCTCGCCGATGGCACTGGCGGTGATCGGCGGGCTGATCTTTTCGACCCTGCTGTCGCTGATCTTCGTGCCCGCCATGTTCTCCATGATGGACGACCTGTCGCACGTGTTGTGGCGCTTCGGAAAACGCTTCGTCAGCTCGGGCGAGGAGGGGGAGCAGCCGCACGCTACGCCTCCGGCGCAGCCCGTCGCTCATTAGCCGGGCCAGCAGGGGGTGAATGTCGCCGAATTCCGGTCCGAACCGTGTAACGGACCGGGTGCCAGGACCGTCTGGTAAGGAAAGGGCGCCAACCGGTTGCCTCGTATCAAAAGGGGTTTCCCATGTCTGCAACCACCAAGGTCACTGCCTTGAAGCTGCACTCGCTCGGTTTCGCGCTGGTCCTGGCTTTCGCCACCCATTCGGCCCCGAGCTTCGCCGCCAGCGCGGAAGAGCGCCAGGCGTGCACCCCGGACGTGTTCCGGCTGTGCAGCTCCGAAATCCCAAGCGTCGACCGCATCGTCGCCTGTATGAAGCGCGAGCGGCCGAAGCTGAGCCCGGCCTGCGCCAAGGTCTTTAATCCCGACGGCGCCAAGACCGCCACCCGTTCGGTGAGCGCGCCGGACCCGCTGAACGAACTGGTTAGCGAGATCATTCAGAAGCGATAGCCGCGTTCGGTTGCAGATCGTGCGATCATTCCTGCCGGTGGCAGGGATGATCGCGGAGCCCGGCGTCCTCTGGACCAAATGACCCGTTCTGGTCAAAATTCCGTGCTTACCATTTCTGGGATTGCCTCCGGCGCGATCGAGCGTTCGCCGCACGGGAACTCGATATGAAGGTCAAGCGGATCACCGGTGTCGTGCTCACGGCCGTTGCCGCGGCGGTGCTGCTGGTGCTGGTGGTGGGCATTCCGTCCAACTTCCTGGTCGAGACGATCCAGAACAGATTCGAGACCGAGACCGGATACCGGCTGCGGATCGCGGACGGCGTCAAGTTCGGCTTCCTACCGTCTCCGAGCGTGACGGTCCACAAGATCTCCGTGCTGGGCGGCGACGGCCCGCGCCCGGAAACCCGCGTGACGGCCGACAGCGTGCGGGTGAAGCTGACCTATTCGAGTCTGTTCTCAAGCCGTCCGCGATTGACCGAGGTCGCGGTCTTCGGTCCGAAGTTCTACGTGCCGCTGCTGCGCGAGCGCACGACGCCCATCACGACACGGTCGGCCGGCGCCGGGCGCGCCGCCCCCGCAGAAGCGCCGCTGGTCGACCGCTTCACGGTCGAGGATGGCGTGGTGGTGTTTTCCAGCCAGGACGGCAAGGTCGATAGCCAGTTCGATCGTGTCGCGCTTGAGGGATCCATAGGACCCAGCGATGCGCTGGCCGTCAAAGCCACGGGCCGCATCGGCGAGCAGGCGCTCAACGTCGAACTCAAAGGGCAGGTGCCGGGCGGTCGCAACGAAGGAAAGCCCCTCGCGTTCGAGTTCAAGTTCGAAGCCCCCGGCCTGCTGCGCGAGGCCGCCTCGGGCACGGCGGACGTCCGGACCAGAGGACCGCTGCTCACGATCAGCTCGTTCACCGGGGCGATCGGCCAGAGCAAGTTCAGCGGCTCGGCTTCGGCCGATCTGGCCAGCAAGCCCTTCGTCAAGATGGACATCGAGCTGCAGCGTCTCGATCTCAGCGCGGCGGCTCCGGCCGGCGGCGGCCCGCAGGCGAGCCTCGATCAGCCGTGGAGCGACAAGCCGTTCAGCGTGGACTGGCTGAACTTCCTCGATGCCGAGGTGCAGATTTCCGCCGCCGAGCTCAACATCGACAAGTTTCGCTTCGCTCCGATCACGGTCGGGGCAATCCTGACCAACGGCGTGTTGATGACCGGCATCACGCGCACCGGCGTCTATGGCGGGCAGGTCCAGGGCACCTTGGCGATCGATGCGAGTGGTGCCATGCCAAGCCACGCCCTGCGCATCGACCTGATCGGCGTCCGGGCCTTGCCGCTGCTGTCGGAGGTCGCCAATTTCGCCGCGCTTGATGGGCTGATGCAGGCGAAGATCGACGCGCGGGGACGGGGCACGAATCTCCGTGCCGTGATGTCGGGGCTCGGCGGCGCCGTGGACGTTCTGGTCCAGGACGGCGAGATCCGCAACGTCAACGTGGCGAAGATGATCCGCACGCTTGGCGCCAACGTGATCAAGGGCTGGGAGGCCAACAAGGAAGAGAAGACCGATATGAGCGCGCTCAGCGCGCTGTTCCGCATCGACAACGGTCAGGCGGCGACGGAAAATTTCCGGCTGGTCGGTCCGTTGGTGCGCGTGACCGGCGCAGGCACCGCCCATCTCGGGGCGAAGACCCTGAACTTCAGGCTGGAGCCGAAGCTCGTGCTCAGCCTCGAAGGGCAGGGCAGCACCGCCGATCCGGCAGGCTTCGGCGTTCCGATTGTCGCGGAGGGGACCTGGGGCGAGCCGCGCATCTATCCCGACATGGCTGGGATTCTGGACAATCCGCAGGCCGCCTATTCCAGGCTCAACGCTCTCGGCGCGGGCCTGTTCGGGAGCGGCTCCGGCCAGACCGGCGGACAGGGCAGCCCGCTCATCCAGGGAATCGATTCCCTCCTCGGCCGCCTCGGCGGAGACAACAAGGCGAGCGAGAAGCCGGCGGAGCCTGCGAAACCGTCGCCATCGCGGCCCCAGCCCCAGACACAATCGCGGCCGCAGTCCCAGGAAACGCAGAGTCCGCTTCCGGACTTCTTGCGCAATCTTTTCGGCCGGTGAAGAGTGCGAAGCAGACGCCGCGACCGGAGCCCGGAAGTGCGATCCATGTCGATGAGAGTTTTTGCGGTCGCCGTGGCGGCCTTGGCGGGCGCGGTCACGGCTTCGCTGTCCGGCATAGCGGACGCGGCTGAATCCAACACTTACGCCGGCGCCGCGGTGACGGTGGTGAAGGCGAAGAAAAGCTGCTTTGCCGACTCCATCGCCGTCTCCGGCGTGCTGGTTCCTCGAGAAGAGGTCGCGGTGCGGCCGGATCGCGAGGGGTTGCAGATTTCGCAGGTTCTCGTCGATGCGGGCGCAGCGGTCACCTCGGGTCAGGTGCTGGCGCAACTCGTGCCGCCGGACAGCTCGCAGAATGCGCCGGCAACCGGGCTCCAATCCCCGGTCGCTGGCATCGTCCTCAAGTCCAACGCCATCATTGGCACCATGGCGTCGCCGCGGGCGCCGCCCTTGTTCCAGATCATTGCGCGCGGCGAGTTCGAGCTCCAGGGGGAGCTTCCGGCAAAGCAGCTTTCCAGGCTCTCCCCCGGCCAGGTGGTGAAGATCAATGTCATCGGCGCGGGCGAGGTGGCGGGCCGGGTCCGCCTTGTCGCAGCGACTGTCGATGGCGCCACCCAACTCGGCCAGGTTCGCGTTTTCATCGGTCCCGATCAGCGGCTGCGCGTCGGCGCGTTCGGCCGCGCGCTTATCGTCGTGGCGCAAAGCTGCAACGTGGCCATTCCGCTCTCCGCGGTGCTGTACAGCCAGGATAACTCGGTCGTGGCGGTGGTCCGCAACGAACGGGTTGAAACGCGGCAGGTCGTCGTCGGGCTGCTCGCCGAGGGCGATGTGGAGATTCGCGAAGGGCTCGCCGAGGGCGACCTGGTTGTCGCGCGCGCGGGCGCCTTCTTCCGGGAGGGGGACCGGGTGCGGCCCTTCGCCGACGGCAAGCCGGCTGGCGGAAAATAGCCGCTGCCTAATTCGTCTTCATCGCCTCCCGCGCATGCACCAGCGCGGACAGCACGAACGCCGACGTCACCTCCGGGCCGCCGACCAGGATGCGCGTCGGCGTCTTCATCTTGTTCCACTCGTAGGCCTTGTACGGCGCGCCCCACCGGCCCTCGCCGAAGGCGCGCGCGATGCACGCCAGCGCCGGGGCAAAACTCGCGGGCTCGGCGCCGAGCTTGGCCAGCGCGAGCAGCGCAAGCGCCGCGTCGAACGCATTGATCTCCGCTGTCAGCAGGTCGTCGCGGACATAGGTCAGCACGTGGCGGCGGATCAGCTCGAAGCTGTTGTCGGGGTCGATCGCCTCCTGCTGCGCACGCGGCAGCGCACGGAACGCGGCATAGCAGCGGCCGAAATAGGCGCAGTAAAGCTCCGGCAGATAGTAGATGTGCGAGCGCGGGTCGGCGAACGCGCCGGTCTCGGCTAGCCGTCTCTGGAAATGGATCATGCCGCGGACCGTCGCCAGCCGCTGCGGCGTCTCGACGATCTGCCAGCGGTCGCAATTGCGGAAGCACACCTCCAGCACGTCGAGACACAGCGTCGGATCGAGGTCGTTGCCGTAGGGGCGTTCACCCGCCGCGTTTTCGATCCAGGTCAGGATGCCGCCTTCGAACTCGATGTTGTCGTTGAGCGGCACCGTCAGCATCTCGCGGTTGCTGGCCTGTCCGATCTGGTAGCCGGTGTAGAAGTCGATCAGCGGCTGGTCGATGATCGGGTCCTGCGATCCGAATTGCGTTGCCGCCGAGATCGAGCAGGCGGTGGTGTCGCAGTCGGGGACGTAGGTGGCAAAGCCGAGGTCGCTCTTGATCTGGGCGAAGAAGCGGCTGAAGCGCGCGTGCGGCGCGGGCGCCAACGCGGTGACGACATCGAACGGCTTGCCGTCGCGAAGGCTCGGCACCGTTTCCCGGCTTTCGTGCAGGCAGAAGCCGATGAGCTGCTCGACGGTGTGGCGCGCGGTGTTGGTCTCGTCCGGCGTCGCCAGTCCGCTTGCGAGGAAGTCCATCAGCGCCTCGGCGTAGAATGCGTCGTAGTAGGCCGAGCGATGGCGGATCTGCACCGGCGCCCACATCGGTTCGGCGAGCCCGCTCCAGGGCGGATTGATGACGGCTTCGGCGGCAGGGGAGCCGGCGATAAAGGCGCGGGCGAGGTTGAACAGCAGCGTGGAGTTCTTGTAGCTGCGGGCGTTGAGGCCCTGCAGCGCCACCAGCAGGTCGCGCCCGCGGAAGTCCGGATCGCCGATCAGGTTGAAGGCGGCATAGGCCGGTATGAAGCCGCGCCTGGAATGGGTGCGGAGCAGATGCCGGGCGCAGGCTCGGAGGATGCGGTCGAGTTCCTTGGTGGGAACAGTCTCCCCAGCGGCCGGAACCGCCCCGCGCTTCGGGTGGCTTGGCGGGAACCGGTCGAGCAAAGCGGCCACCGGGCGGCCGATGGCGAGCCAATCCGGCGTCTCCTGATCGCGGGCGGCCAGGATCGCGTCACGCAGGGCGCCGAACTGCGCTTCGTCGCGCAACTGCGGCAGGCCGGCGCGGG
>CAMAWG010000040.1 GCA_945861855.1 Rhodoplanes serenus | reverse complement strand
ATCGTGGTGTCGATCGGCGCCGTCGTGGTCAGCATCGTGATGGCGGCGGTCCTGTTCCCGATTTTCCAGGCGATGGTGCTGCGCTGGTGGATCTCCGGCCTGCGGCTCGGACCGATGACCATCCGCTCGCAGCTTCGCACCGGGCAAATCTACGGCGCCTATCTGCGCTTCCTGGGATACGGCTTCCTGTTGCTGATCGCGGCCGGCATCGCCGGCGGGGCTGCATTCTTCGCGCTCAACGCCGCGCTGGAGGCCTTCGCCAAGTCCGAGGTTATCGAAGCCGTCAACGCCATGGCCGGTCTCGCGTTCTATGTGGCGATCATGCTGGCTTTCTCGACCATCTATCAGGGCACGGTGAAGCTCGCCCTCTGGCGCAGCGGCATGGAATCCATCGAGCTTGAAGGCGCAGCCGCGCTCGACCAGGTCCGGGCCGAAGGCGCGCCGAGTTCGGCAGTCGGCGAAGGCCTGGCCGACGCCCTCAACGTCGGCGGGTTCTAGATGATGACCGGCGCGGGCCACTATTTCGACGGCACGACCAGCGCGCGCCATGCCGTGACGATCGAAACGGGGCCGGAGGCCCTGCGCATTCTCAGGCCCGATGGCGCGGCGGTCGGCGAATGGCCCTACGGTGAGTTGCGGGCGCAGCCCGCGCCGGACCACGTGATGCGGCTCCGCCGGGCCGGCGGGCCGGAGCTGGCGCGGCTGGAAATCCACGATCCCGCGCTGATCGCCGAGATCGACCGGCTTGCCGACAGCCTCGACCGCAGCGGCGGGACCGAACGCCGCCTTCGCAAGCGGGTGATCGGCTGGAGCATTGCCGCCACGGTGTCGCTCGTTCTCGTGGCGGTGTTCGGCCTGCCGGCGCTGTCCGACCGGCTCGCGCCGCTCATTCCGCTGTCGGTCGAGCGGCGGCTCGGAGCCGCCGTCGATACGCAGGTTCGCGCCATGCTCGACACCGGCCGCTCCGACAAGCCGCTCGAATGCGGCGCGGCCGACGCCGAGAAGCGCGGCCGCGCCGCGCTCGACACGCTGATCGGGCGGCTCGAAGGCGCGGCCGGCCTGCCGATCCCGTTCAAGACCGCCGTCGTCCGCCGCCGCGAGGCCAATGCCATTGCTTTGCCCGGCGGACATATCTACGTCTTCGAGGGGCTCGTGAGCCAGTCGCGCAGTCCCGACGAGCTTGCCGGCGTCATTGCGCACGAGATCGGCCATGTCGCCCATCGCGACGGCACCCGCTCGCTGCTGCAGGCCGCCGGCCTGTCGTTTCTGTTCGGCATGCTGCTGGGCGATTTCACCGGCGGCGGCCTCGTGGTGATCGCGGCGAGGACGGTGGTGCAGTCGGCCTATTCCCGCGAGGTCGAGGCCTATGCCGATCTTTATGGGGTGAACCTGATGGCCAAGGCCGGCGGCGACCCACGCGCTCTGGCGACGATCCTCGAACGCATCGCCGGTGCGACCGACTCGGGCTCGACACTGTGGCGCGACCACCCGGAGACCAAGGCCCGCGTCGCCTCCATCAACGCCATGGCGGCTGGGCTCGTCACGCCCTCCAGGCCGCTGCTTTCGCCGCCCGAATGGGCCGCGCTTCAGAAAATCTGCGGATAGGACATGGCGCGCCGGAGATTTGCCGACGAGCCGACATCGCGGCTGGCCATCTGGGCCCGCCGCTCCGCGTTCTTTGCGCTGATGGCGACGGTGCTGTCGGTGCTGATCGTGCGCTCGGGCATCTTCGACGTGGTGCCGGCGCTGGCGACCTTCGCCGGCGCGCTCGTGTTCGCCGTGATCGGCATCGTGCTGGCGTTCGGCGCCTTCGTCGTGATCTGGAAGGACGGCATCGACGGCATGGGCTACGCCTTCTCGGCCATCGGCATCGGCCTCGCGCTGATCGCCTACCCGGCCTATCTCGGCACTCGCGCCTACAAGCTGCCGATGATCAACGACATCACCACCGACCCGATCGATCCGCCGCCGTTCGGCAGGCTGGCGCAGTTGCGGCCGCGCGGCACCGTCGAATACCCCGGCCTCTACGCCGCCGAGCAGCAGCGCGCCGCCTATCCCGACATCGAGCCGCTGACCGTCAACGCGGCACCCAAAGCCGCTTACGACGCGGCGATGGCGGTGATCGTTCGCAGGAAATGGCGCGTGGTGGTCGATCTGCCGCCGGGTCCGGGCCGGCGCATCGGCCAGATTGGGGCGGTGGCGCGCACCGCGATCATGGGCTTCCGCGACGACGTTGTGCTTCGGGTGCGGCCCGAGGATGAGGGCGCCCGCATCGACGCGCGCTCGGCCTCGCGCTACGGCCGCCACGACTTCGGCACCAACGCCGCGCGCATCAAGAGCCTGCTCGACGACATCGACGAGCGCCTGACCGCCGACGACGACAAGGCCAATCGCTCGGCGCCGAAGCAGCCGAAGCCTGCGCCAAAGCTGCCGCAGCCGGTTAAGCGATAAGCAGCTTACGCCGGCAGGCGATAACGCCCGGCGATCGAGGCTGGACCGTTGGTTGCGACCGCGCCTCGCGCCACCAGATCCTCCAGATGCGCCAGCACCGACATGCCGGCCGCTTTCACCAGCCGCGGATCGAGGGTGGAGTAGATCGCGGCAACCAGCGACGGGATGTCGCTCTCGCCCTTCTGCAGGCGGTTGAGGATCGAGGCCTCGCGCGCCTTGCGGTGCAGGATATAGGCGGCGACGAAGCGCGGAGCGTTCCGCACCGCAGGCCCGTGGCCGGGGAAATAGACAGGCTCGCTGCGCTTTGAAAGCTTCTGCAGCGAGGCCATGTAATCGCCCATCGAGCCGTCGGGCGGCGCCACCACCGGCGTCGACCACGCCATGACGTGATCGCCGGAGAACAGCACGTCGGCCTCCTTGAAGGCGAACGCCATGTGGTTGGCGGTGTGCCCCGGGGTGGTGACCGCTTCGAGCGTCCAGCCGTCGCCGCTCACCGTCTCGCCGTCGGCAAGCGCACGGTCGGGCTTGAAGTCGGTGTCGTTGGAGGATTCCAGCCGCGGCCCGTCGCCGACATGCAGCGCGCGAGCGGCGCGGTGCGGGCCTTCCGCCAGCACGAGCGCGCCGGTCGCGGCCTTGATCGCAGGCACGCCGGGCGAATGATCGCGGTGGGTGTGGGTGACGAAAATGTGCGTGACGGTCTCGCCGCGGACGGCGTCGAGCAGCGCGGCGCTGTGCACGGGGTCCTCGGGGCCGGGATCGACGATCGCGACTTTGCCGCGGCCGACGATGTAGCTCACCGTTCCCTTGAAGGTGAACGGGCTCGGATTGTTGCACAGGAGCCGCCGCACGCCTGGCATCGGCTCGTCGACGCGACCGGGAACGAGCTCGAGGTTCTTGTCGTAGGGAATGTCCGGAGGAGTTTCATCAGCCATGCGGCCTTCATATCGGCATTTGCGCATGACGGGCAACCTTGGGAATACCGGAGGGAGCTAGGCCTGGCGCGCGGGCGCAAGGCTCATTTCGCCGAGCGGCTCCACGGCCGGCTCAGGAAGCTGTTCGCCAGGCAAGCGCCGACCCATGCCGCTCTCGGGCTGCGCCCCTCGCATCGTCTGCGCGGCGCGGGGAAAGCTAGCGAGGTAGGCCTCGCTGATGGTCTGCACATCGCGCCCGGCCGGCTCGACGCCGAAGTTCAGCCGCTCGGGCGCCTTCGCCGGAATGTGCAGCGTGCCGAACATCCAGTCCCAAACCGCGAGGCAGCTACCGAGGTTCTTGTTGAAATGCACCGGGTTGGTGGAGTGATGCACCTGGTGATGCGCCGGGCTGAGCAGCACGCGGCCCGTCAGTCCCCGGAATGCGATCCACAGATGCGAGTGCTGGAAATGGATATAGACGTGGATGAAGACCACCAGGATCAGGTTCGTTTCCGTCAGCCCGTATTGATGCGCCGTGACGCCGAGGGCGTAGTTCGCGACGCCGTTGGCCGTGCCGACGGCGATCGCCAGCATGTTGACGAACAGCCAGGTGTCGACCGGATGCACGCGGAACACCGTGATCGGCGTCAGCACATTCGCCGTGTGGTGCACCTTGTGGAATTCCCACAGGAAGGGCACGCGGTGGCACAGATAGTGGTGCAGCCAGTAGCCGAACTCATAGGCGAGAAAGAGTACAACGGTGAGGAGCGCGCGCACGGCGAATTCCGGGAGCGCGGTCGCGGCCGGCGTGCCGAACGTCCCGGTCAGCGCGTCGATGGTACCGTTGCTGATGGTGCGAAAGGACAAGAGCGCCCAGCCGAACATCGCGCCGAAGATGAAGGTGTTGAAGATCAAATAGCTGATGTCGATGCCGGTGGAGGCATGCGCCACCATGCGGCGCGGAAACAGCGCGCGCAGGACGACTTTGAGCCGGATGCGCCGTCTGCGGCGGCGGAGCCTTGCCGCGACGAAGGCCACCGCGATGAGCAGAGCGCAGCCGAGCGAGGTCAGCGAGACCATCGAGCCAAACGACAGGAATGGCCCGCTCACCCGCTCCAGAACTTGCAGAAAGACCGACCAGGCGGCGTCCAACCCGGGCTCCTCGCGATGCCGACGATCGCGAAGTTATGACCCGGAGCGGTAAAGACGGCCTTAGCGCGGTGGTGCGCCGCGCCGCCATCACGGTTAACGCCGCGCCACTTCCGCCATCATTCCGGCCCGTCGCCGCCCCGCCCGCTCCCCGAAAACGTCCCGGCGCGCTGATCCTCTGTCCCATTGCTGGAATGCTTCGGGAGGGGACATGCGTTACGCATCCGTTGCATCGGGGATTGCCGTTCTTGCCGCTCTGGTGACGCCGGGGAATGCCGCGCCCGCGGGCAAAAAGGAGTTTCTCTCGCGCGCCGCGGTGGTCGGCTGGATCGACAACTACCGCAGCAAGCCCGAGCCGTGGCGCCTGCCGGAAGCGGTGCGTGCGCTGAGCGAATTCGGCTCGCTGCGCGATCCGGAGACCGCGGGCTTCTTCGTGGGATTTGCCGCGGGTGTGCTCGGCGCCAATCCGAAGGAGGCCGAGCGCCTCGTCTTAAAGATGCTGCCGCTGCCACCGGCCGACCAGTGGCTGGTGGTGCGGGCCATCGCCTATTCCGGTCTGCCGGCGTGGAAGAGCCTCTTGGCACGGACCGCGGACAAGCTGCCGGCGCGGCGCGGCATGATCGACGCCTATCTCACCGGCGCGCTGCCGACGCTGGATGCGATCGAACTCGACAAGAGCCCGACCTTCCTCGAACAGGTGGGCCAGCATTTCGGCATGAAGCCGAAGCTGCCGCCCATCTCCTACGGCCGCAATCCGGAACTGCTCGACACGCTGTGGGGCCAGTATTTCGCCGCCGGGCAATACCTGCCGGTCTGGCGCATCATCACCATGCTGCCGTGGTCGAAGGACCGCGACAGCAGCGAGCGGCTCGCCGTCGGCAGCTCGGCGAAATACACGCTCGCCAACAACGCCGCGCGCTATCCCGACGTGCTGGCGCTGATCAAGGATATGGCGATGTACCAGGAGAAGGACGTGCGGCCGATCCTCGCCGAGGTGATCCACGCCGCCGAGACGATCGAGACCTCCGGCATCCGCAAGGAGCAACTCGCGGCGGCGGAGCGGCTCAGGACCAAGGGACCGGGGTATTCGCGCGACATGAAGCTGTGGGGCTACGTCGGTCAGGGCGCGATCGGCATCACCTGCATCGTGCTGGCGACGGTGTCGCTGACCGCGGCGGGATTGCCCTGCGTGATCGGCGGGGCGGCGACGTCGGCAGCGCTGAACTACTGGGCGGCGCAGTAACGTACGTTGCCACTTGTGTCCCGCACGCGGTGCAGCGCGAAGCGGTGCACCGCGTGCGGGACCGTTCGAGTTTCAGAATGCGTAACGATCCCGGGTCTGCAGCGCACCACCTCGCTGCGCTCCGTGCTGCGCCGCGCCCGGGACACGAAACTCTTACTCAGCGGCTGACGCGCGGTTCCTCATCAGCCGCGAACGGCCCATCGGCATAGACGATGCGGCCGCCGACCATGGTGAGCAGCGAGACGGTGCCGCCGATCTCCTCGACCGGCACGGTGAGGTAGTCGCGGCTCAGCACCGCGAGGTCGGCGAGCTTTCCGGCCGCCAGCGCGCCGCGCTCGCTCTCGTCGAACACGAACCAGGCGCTGCCTTGCGTATAGAGGCGCAGCGCCTCGATGCGTGATGGAATTTCCTCCGGCGCCCGCATGGCGGTGCCGCCGACGGTCTTGCCGTCGAGCATCCACTGCAGCGACACGAACGGGCTGTATCCCATCACCCGGTGCGCGTCGGTGCCGCCGCCGACATGCAGGCCCATCCGCAGCGCGGTGACGATCGGCGGCGAAACGCGCGCCAGCTCCGCGCCGCGCTGGCCGAGGAAGGCCTCGCCGCGGAAATAGAACGCGTTCTGCATCAGCCAGCCGAGCCCCAGAGCCTTCATACGCCTGAGGCTGTCGGGCGACGCGTCGTTGAGGTGGGCGATCGACCAGCGCAGCTTCGCGAACGGCGTCTCGGCGTTGACGCGCTCCAGCACGCCGAGGAGGTGATGCGCGGCGCGGTCGTTGTGCCAGTGGAAGGTCGCGGTCATGCCGCGCGAAACGGCCCAGCGCAGCACCGCTGCAAGCCGGTCTTTCTGCGCGTCGGTCGGCGTGTCGTTGTTGTAGAGGCCCCAGGTGACGTTCTCGCCGATGCCGTTGAAGCGGAGCCATCCGTCGCCGAAGCCCATCGGCAGAACCTGCGTCAGCGCCTCAAAATCATCGAGCTCGTGGTTGCGGCGCGGCGCCGAGAGGCTGTAGCGGACGCGAAGCGTCAGCGCGCCGTCGCGCCAGACCTGGAACAGCGGCTGGTAGTCGGCGATTGGCAGATTGTACCCGCCGGGATCGATCACGCCGGTGAGGCCCACCGCGTTGAGCGCGCGAAAGAAGGCGCGCGTGCCCTCGACCTTCTGCGCGAAGGTCGGGCGCGGCAGGAGATCGAACAGGTCGCTGATGGCGCGGTTGTCGCCGGTGATCCAGCCGGTCGCCTGCCCCGCGCCGTCGCGCTCGACCGTCAGGCGCGAGGCCAGGCCTTCGTTGCGGGAGAGGCCCAGCGCTTCGGCCCCGCCGGGGCTGAGCAGAACGCGGGCGTAGAGCTGCTGCACATAGACGAGGTGATCGGGGGCGGCCGCGGCTATCTCGCCTTGTGTCGGGCGGCGGTCTTCGGCGAACTGCCGCTCGCTCCAGCCGCCAGCCACCACGAGCCACGCGCCCTTCGGCGCACGTTGCGCCGCCGTGCGCAGGCGTTCGAGCGCCTCGGCGAGCGTGCGGACGCCGATCCAGTGCACCTCGGTGGCGTAGGTGAGGCCCGCACGGATGGCGTGGATGTGGGAATCGATCAGGCCCGGAATGACGGTGCGGCCATCGAGATCGATGACGCGGGTGGCGGGTCCGGCGAGCGCGCGGATGTCGGCCGATTGCCCGATCGCGGCGATCTTTCCGTCGCGCACCGCGAGTGCTTGCGCGGGCGGGGCGTCATAGACGACGATCTTGCCGTTGAGGAGGATCGTGTCGGCCGGCTGGGCGTGGGCGGTTGCTGCAAATGTTGCGAGACCGAACAGCAGGCACAGCGCCGTGTCCCGGATGCGGTGCAGCGCATAGCGCAGCGGAGCGGTGCACCGCTGATCCGGGATCGTTCCAGGCTCGGAATTCGTAACGGTCCCGGGTCTGCAGCACACCACTTCGCTTCGCTTCGTGCTGTGCTGCGCCCGGGACACAGGGCTCTCGATCAAAGCCGCCGCAAGGTGCAGTCGGTCTCGATGAACATATCCTTGGCGCCCGGCGGAGTGCGGCGGTAGACCCGCTCCTGCCTGTAACCCGTCTTCTCGCAGGACACAGAGACGTCGTCCGGCGTCACGTCCTTGGTCACATGGCTGCGGTAAAGGCCGAGCACGTTGGTCTTGATCGTCACCGGGTCGCCCGTCTTCGGACGCAGCACCACCTGAGCGTCGGACACCGGCGAGCCGCGATGGTCGCGCACGAAACCGAAATAGGCCGGCCCCGTGCCTTCCTTGTCATTCATCGCATCGTAATCGTCGCCGCCGGCGAACGCCTGCGTGCCGCAGACCATGGCGGCGACCAAGGCAAGCCTTGAGACGAACGCAATGATACGGATCAGCATCGTGGCCTCCGATTGCATTTGGCCAATTCTAGCGCGGCCGCACACCGCCTTGAAGAGGCCGCGTCGCCGTGACGCTACCAGCGCCAGAAGAACTTCAGCGCATAGATCAAGACCGGCACCACCGCCAACGGCACGATCCAGACCAGCGACAGCGGAATCCTTCTGGTCATATTTTCCGGCAACATCGTGGCGATGAAACCGAGGATGGCGGAACCGATCAGCGTGTTCGCGGTCCAGCCGTACCAGTGCATCGCCGGGCCTTCATTGCGCACGGGCGGCGCCCAGAACAGATCGATCCGGTTGGTCCCCGGGTGGTAGGTGAACAGCGGCCAGTTCTGTATCTCACAGATCGTGTAGATCACCGGCGTGGCAATCGCGCAGACCACCGCGAAGGTGCGAAACGCCGCGGAGCGTGCCAGCGAAGGCGCCGCCGAACGGGTGTCGGTCGCGGCGGTCATGATCCGAACCCCCGCACGTTGTTGACGATGTGACCGACCAGGAACATGAACCAGACCATCGCCGCCAACAGCACGGTCAGCCATTTGCGCGCGCTGTCGTATTCGGGATTGCGCGCGTCCTTCCAGAACAGCCAGTAGACCGGCAGCAGGCCCAGCCCGATGGTGGCGAGATGCTCTTTCAGTTCGAACACGCCTTGCGTCTTCCAGAAGCCCTGCTGCTCGATCGGAATGCGCACGTACATTCGATACTTTGTGTAGATCCAGGCGCCGAAGAAGAAGGTGACAACCCACAGAATGCAGACCGCCGCGGCATAGCCCGCGCCCTGCACGGCGCGAAAGCGCGTGACGAACCCGCCTGCTGCCGCACCCTGCCGCACCGGCATCAGCACCGACATCGCCTGATGCGTCAGCGCGCCGAGCAAAGCCACCGCCAACAGCGCGTGGACCGTGAACAGGATCGTCCAATAGGTGTTGACCGTCACAAAGTCCAACAGGAAGTCGGGCACCAACCCCATCGTCTGCTCCGTTTACCTCAGCGCGCCAGCGGATCGGGCCGGAGCTGGAACTTCACGACCTTCGGCCGCGTGCCCTTGCCGGTCTCGGTGTGGAACGGCGTCCGCGTGCCATAGGTCGCCCACACGCCCTTGCCCTTCCAGCCGGCGTTCGGATCGTCGATGCGGCCGTCCATCCACTTGGCGTAGAAGCCGAGCGGATAGGGCACGACGAAGTTAAGCCACTTGTCGTCGACCAGCGCCATCAGCGACTCGTTGGCGTTGCCGGTGGCCCAGGGCACGTTGCGGCCGAGCCCGAAGGTGTCGAACTGGTCGACCCAGGTGTAGTAGCTGGCCTCCGCGCTGCCGGTGTCGGGCACGCCGGCCATCTGCGGGCCGGGGAACGGGTAGAGCGTCCAGCCCTCCGGGCAATGGCGGCCGGTGGCGGTCTCGGGCCCGCGCAGCACCTTGCACTTGCTGCGGTCGAACTTGCCCATGTGACCGCTGGAGAGCGGCACCCAGGCGATGCCGTTTCGATCGATGTCGAAGCCGCGCGGGCCGTAGCCGGGCATCGGCGGCTCGTAGATTTCCGCAAGCGCCGTCTCCGACGGGTTCGAGCCGGGATCGACGCGGACCACGTAGCCGGGGAACGTCAGGATCGAGCCCCAGATGGTGCCGTCCTGCGGATTGACGCCGATGCCGTAGAGCGCGCCAACGATGCGCTTGTCCTTCGCCGGATCGAGCGGCTGGTTCGGCTCGGCCCAGGCGTCGCGCTTGCCGTTGCCGTTGGTGTCGATGACGATCGGCGTCCATCCTTGCGACTTCTGCTCGTCGCCGGTCTCGTCGAATTTTTTGGTGTCGAGCCAGCCCAGCACGCCCGAACCCGGCCCGCCGGCGCTCATCCACAGCGTGTTGTTGGCGTCCTCGGCGAAGATGAGGTGGTGCGTCGGATAGCAGGTGCGGATGAGCGTGATCTTGCCGGTCTTGGGGTCGAGCATCGATAGATGCCGGGTCGAATTATTGACCGGGAACACCTTGGCTGAGGGATGGTCCGAGCCCTTCTTGCAGAAATCCGGATTGTCCGAAGGCCCCACCCGCGAGGTCCACCACACCCGGCCGTGGTGATCGAACATCGGATTGTGCGTGCTGGTCTGGCTGTCCCAGATCGCCTCCTCTCCCCAATAGGGGGAGGCCGATAGCGCATCGTTCTTCGACGATGGCGTCTTCGGGTCCCGCACCGGCATCCTGACCACAGACGCCTTGTGATTGACCGGATCGAGGATCGGCACGAGGTCGGTTGAGTTCTCAGTCGCACCGTAGATCAGGCCGTTGGCGTTGAGCGTGGGCTTTCGCTTATCGGTCGCGGTGATGTCGTGCAGGTAATGCTTGGGGTCGGAAAAATCCCACTGCGTGATGACGACGTTGCGCTCGCGCCCTTGCGGGCGCGGCGGCGGAGCGGCGGGCAATTCGCCTGCGGCGATGCGTTCGGTCCAGTCGGCGTAGAGCTTGATGGCGCGTCCGGTGTCGATGCGGCCGATCGAGGTGGCCATGTTGTTCATCGCCTGCCCGGACAGAATGCGCCGCGCCCAGGCGTCCTCGGGCTTGAGATCGGAGAACATCGGCGGGATGGTGCGCGTCGCCTTGTTGCCGAGCGCGTGACAGCCGTAGCAGCCGTTGGTCTTGGCCACGTTCAGCCATGCGGCCTGGCTCTTGACGTTGCCGACGGGAAACTCGTGCTTGTCGGGCGTCTTCAGCATCGAATACCAGTAGATCGCCGGATAGATGTCGGCGGCGGCCTTCGGGCTCGGCGCGGGTCTGGCGGCGATATTGACGGTCCTGCCCCGCTCGCTACGGACCTTGGCGGAGTCCGAAAGACCGTAGCCGCGCGCCCAGACGTCGTAGTTCGCCCGCGGCAGATCGGGGATCAGGTAGCGGCCCCGGTCGTCGGTCACCACGCTCTTGATGTAGCGGGTGGGAAGATCGGTGGTCTCGGCGATCACCCAGACGCCCGCCTCCGGCCCGTTCGGGCCGCTGACCACGCCGCCGATGTCATCGCTGTCGATGGCGACCGCCGCGGCCTGCTGCGCGTTCGATGGCGCGGGCGCGGCTGCGATGACAACGGCCAGGCCGATGGCCGCCGCGCTCAAGAACGGAAATCGCCGGACCGTCATATTGCCCTCCTGTCGTCGCCAAACTCAGTCGGGATATGCGCTGGGGCCGCGCGTGGCGGCCCCAGCGTCGCATTCAATCCTTCACGCTCGCTTTACTTGGCGAGTGGATCGGGCCGCACCTGAATGTGTACGGCCATCGGACGCGCGCCTTTGCCAAGCTCGTTGAGCCAGGGCGTGCGGTCGCCGGTGGCGCTCCACAACCCGCGGCCCTTCCAGCCGGCGTTCGGATCGTCGATGCGCGCGTCCAGCCCCTTGGCGTAGAAGCCCATCGGATATGGCACGCGCATCAGGATCATCTTGCCGTCCTTGAAGCCGACGAATCCGTCCTGGAGGTTGGCGGTCGAGATCGGGACGTTCGGGCCGAGGCCGACCGCGTTGTGATGGTCGACCCAGGTGTAGTAGCTCGCCTCGGCGCTCGAATTCGGCACGTCGTCGAAGCCCGGCCCCGGATACTTGTGGAGCGCGAACCCTTCCGGACAATGATTGCCGGTCGCGTTCGGCCCGCTGAGCGGCGCCTTGCACTTCCGCCGGTCGAAGCTGACGAGATGGCCGGCCGAGCCCGAGCCCCACAGCACGCCGTCGGCGCCGATATCGCCGCCGCGCACGCTGATTCCTTCCTTGGGGATGGCGAAGAACTCGCTGAGCTTGGTCTTCGGATCGAAGCGCAGGAAGCCCGGCGTGCCGCCGAACGTACCGGACGTGTACCAGATCGAGCCGTCGGTCGGATGCGGCATCACCGCGTAGGGCCCGGAGCCCGGATTGAAGCGGATGTCCTTGCCGGCCTCCGGCTTGCCCGGCTCGGTAAACTCATCGAGCTTGCCGTTGCCGTTGCTGTCGAGCACGAACGGGAACCAGCCGACCGCCTTCTGCGGGTCCTGAGTCTCGTCCCAAACCTTGGTGTTGACCCAGCCGGCCACCGGCCCGCTGCCGGAGAGCCACAGCGTGTTGTCGGCGTCATAGCCGAACTGCGGATGGTGGGTGCCGAAGCAGGTGTCGATGAAGCTGTACTTCTGCGTCTTCGGATCGAGCATGCCGATCTGACGCGGCGAACGATCGATCGGGAACACCTTGGCCGACGGATGCTCCGAGCCCTTCTTGCACCAGGCCGGATTGTTCATGCCGCGCACGGTCGCCGCGAGCCACACCCGGCCCTTGTCGTCGAACATGGCGTTGTGCTGGTTGGCCTTGGTGTCCCACAGGATCTCATCACCCCAGTAGGCCGAAGGCTGCGTCGGCTTGATCGCGCCGGCATGGCCCGGCCCGAGCGACACCGGCATCCCCGGATCGGCTACCGGCATCTTGAAGTAGGACACCTTGTGGGTCTTGGGATCGAGGATCGGCATGCTGTCGGTCGAATACTCCGGCGCGCCGTAGAGCGGCCCGTTGGCATTGACCGTCGGCTTGCGCCGGTCGGACGAAATCAGGTCATGCAGGTATTTGTCCGGCGACGACCAGTCCCAGGTGGTGACGACGATGTTGCGCTCGACGCCCGAGGGCCGCTGCGGCTTGTGCTTGGGCAATTCGCCCTTGGCGACACGGTCGGTCCACTCGCCGAAATACTTATACGGCACGCCGCCGAGCTGACCGGCAAGGCGGTTGGTCATCATCTCGCCGGACTGGCCGGCGGCAACACGGCGAATCCAGGCGTCCGCCCCCGACTCGAACTTGCCGAACTGTGCCGGGATCGTGCGCGTGGAGAGCTGACCGAGCTGATGGCAGCCGACGCAGTCAGTGTTGTTCATCCGCTGGATCCAGGTCTCCCGCGTGATGTTCTTCGGGATGTCGGTGTGCCCGCCGAAGTCCTTCGCCGGCGGAATTTTCATCATCGTGTACCAGTAGATCGCCGGATAAAAATGCGCCGCCGCCGCGGGGCTCGGCGCCGGCACCGCCGTATGATCGAGGCTCTGGCCGGGCTTGGCGTGCAGCTTCGGCGAGTCGACCAGGCCGTAGCCGCGCACCCAGACCTTGTAGTTGGCGACCGGCAGATCGGGGATGACGTAACGGCCCTGGTCGTCGGTGACCACGCTCTTGGTGTAGCGGGTCGGCAGATCGGTGGTTTCCGCGATCACCCAGACGCCGGCTTCCGGTCCCTTCGGCCCGCGCACCGTGCCGCCGATGTCGTCGGCGTCGATTGCAACTGTTGCGGCAGCCGGTGCAGGCTTCTTAGCCTGCGCGCTCGCCGGCGCCGGAATGCCAGCCATCAGTGCGGCGATTCCGATCGTCGCCACGGTCGAATACAATGCCTGTCTCAAGCTCATTTCCATCCTCCCCTTAAGCTTCCGGGCTTGGCACCCGTTGTCGAACCGATCTTATACCAATTAGGATCAGGCGGAAGGCGGAACCGGGCTTCGAGAAACCGGACCGCGGCACATGGGAGGCTGATATGCGATCCGCGCTGCGCACGGTCATCGTCGTCGCCATTTTGGGATTGTTCGCTACCGCACCGCACACTGCCGGCGCGCAGAGCTATCCCACGCGCACCATCACCTTGATCGTGGCCTATCCGGCCGGCGGACCGAGCGACACGCTGGCCCGAATCATGAGCGAACCGCTGAAGGCGATCCTCGGCCAATCGGTGGTGATCGAAAACGTCACCGGCGCGGGCGGCGGCATCGGCACCGGCCGCGTCGCAAAGGCCGAGCCTGACGGCTACACCATCGGCATCGGCCACAACCAGACCCATGTGATCAACGGGGTGAACCCGAATCTGACCTACGACGTGGTGAAGGATTTCGAGCCGGTGACGCTGATCGCGGACACGCCGATCTGGATTGTCTCGCGCAAGAACCTGCCGGCCAACGACGTCAAGGAGTTCATCGCCTGGCTCAAGAAGCCGGATACCAAGGCGAGCTCGGGCGCGGTTGGCGTCGGCGGCCCGGGCGATATCGCCGTGGCGGCCTTCCAGCGCCAGACCGATACGCGCTTCGCCCTCGTGCCCTACCGCGGCGGCGCGCCGGTCCTGCAGGATCTTCTGAGCGGACAGATCGACTTCACCTTCGGGCAGGCGGCGACCTATTTGCCCCATGTCCGCAGCGGCCAGCTCAAGGCGCTCGCGGTCCTGACGCCAAAGCGATGGTGGGCGGCGCCCGACGTGCCGACGCTTGACGAGTCCGGTATCAAGGACATCCATGCCGGCTTCTGGCACGGAATCTGGGTACCGAAGGGCACACCCAAGCCCATCGTCGACAAGCTCAACGCCGCGTTCAGCCAGGCGCTGACCGACGCCGCCGTCAAGAAGCGCTTCCAGGACATCGGCCAGGAAATCTTCCCGGCGTCCCAGCAAAACCCGGCCGCCCTCGCCGCCAAGCAGAAGGCCGAGATCGAACGCTGGTGGCCAGTCATCAAGGCCGCCGGCATCAAGGTGGAATAGGCTCACGCCGGACGAACATAGGGAGGCGTCAAATGAGAACCCTGCTATCGGCACTCGCGACCGTCATTGCGCTCTGCGCGCCCGCGCAGGCGCAATCCGACTATCCCAACAAGCCCGTGAAGATCATCAACGACTCCGCCCCCGGCAGCGCCACCGACGTCGCCACCCGGCTGATGGCGGAACGGTTGAGCCAGGTCTGGGGCCAGCAGACCATTGTCGAGAACCGGCCCGGCGCCGGCGGCTCGATCGCGGTGCGCGCCGCCTCGGAGTCCGCGCCTGACGGCTACACGCTCTACGTCGGCGCTGCTTCGACCTTCACCGCGCTGAAAGGCGCGCCGGGCGTGGCACCGAACCTGCCGATCGAGTTGCCGCGCGACTTCGCGCCGATCGGTTTCATCACCCAGCAGCCGATGTTCCTGGCGGTGTCGCCGCAGCTCGGCGTCAAATCGCTGCCCGAGCTGATCGAGCTTGCCAAGAAGAAGCCCGGCGAGCTGTCCTATGCCACCACCGGACGCGGCCGCATCACGCACCTGACCATGGAGATGGTCCAGGTTCGCGCCGGCATCAAGCTGCAGATGATCCCCTACACCGGCGGTCCGCACGCCTCGATGGCCGACCTCGCCACCGGCCGGGTTCATATCGTCATCGAAGGCTATTCGGGCCTGGCCGGCAGCCTCTCCAGCGGCACCGTTAAGGGCATCGCGGTATCGTCGCCTGAGCGGCTGCCCGAGTTCAAGGACCTGCCGGCCGTGGCCGAGACGCTGCCGGGCTTCGTGGCCGGCGGCTGGAACGTGCTGCTCGCGCCGATCGGCACGCCGGATGCGATCGTCAGTAAGGTCAGCGCCGACCTGAAAAAGGCGCTCGACGATCCGACGCTGAAAGGCAAATACGCCTCGCTCGGCGCCTATCTCCGGCCGATGACGCCGGCGCAGGTCATTGCCTTCGCCCAGGAACAACAAAAGACCTGGCGGCCGATCGCCGAAAAGGTGGCGGCGGAAATGGCGCAGCCGAAGTGAGCAAGGCCGGGGCGCCCGCGCACAGCCGACGCGGGATGGCGTTGCAACAGCTTCTGGCCGCGCTGGCCTGCGTGGGTCTTGCCGCAATGGCGACATCCGCGCCGGCGCAGACCCTGCCCGACCGGCCGATCAGGATCATCGCCCCGTTCACGCCGGGCTCGCCGAACGACGTGGTGGCGCGCATGGTCGCGCCGCACATGGCGGCGCAGCTCGGACAATCGGTGGTGATCGACAACCGGCCCGGCGGCGGCACCTCGATCGGGGTCAAGGCGGCGATGGCGGCGGAGCCGGACGGCTCAACGCTGATGTTCTCCAACAGCCCGACCCACTTCATCGCGCCGCTGGTCAACAAGACCTTCACCTACGACGCGCTGAAGGATTTTACGGCTGTCGCCACGGTCGCCAGCGGCGGCCTGATGCTGGTGATCGCGCCGGAGGTGCCGGCGAAGACGGTGCAGGAGTTCGTCGCCCACGCCAAGGCCAACCCGGGCAAGCTCAATTTCGGCTTCGGCCAGGGGACGCTGCCGCAGCTTGTCGGCGAGATGTTCAAGCTCGCGACCGGCACCGACATCGCCAACATTCCCTACAAGGGCGGCGTCCAGGCGGTCACCGACATGCTGGGCGGCCGGGTGCAGATGAACATCGGCACTGTCTCGACGCTGGCGCCACTCGTCCGCGAGGGCAGGCTCCGCGCGCTGGCCGTCACCAGCGCAGCACGCAATCCCGAATTGCCCGACGTGCCGACCATGGCGGAAAGCGGCCTGCCGGAGGTGGCTTCCGTGAGCTACTACGGCCTGTTCGCACCGGCGGGGGTGCCCGCACCCGTCATCGCGCGGCTCAACGTCTCGGTCAACGAAAGCCTCAAGTCCGAGGAGTTGCGCGCGGCGCTGCGTCGGGTCGGCTTCGAACCGTACGACACTTCGCCGGAGGATTTTGCAAAACTGCTGAATAGTGAGATGAAAGCCTGGATCCCGGTCGTGCAGAAGACCGGCTTCCAGATGAACTAGGGGAATCAATGTCCAACGCATCCATTCCGTCCGGGGGCCCGGTCGATCCCGCCGTCATCGACGATCTGGTCGCCGCGAGCCGCATCCTCGCGCACCACGGCGTGCTCGATGCCTGGGGTCATGTGAGCATCCGACATCCGAAGAATCCGGAGCGCTACCTCCTGTCGCGTGCGCGCGCTCCCGCGCTGGTCGAGGCCGGCGACATCATGGAGTTCGATCTCAACTCCGATCCGGTCGATCAGCAGGGCCGCCGCATGTTCCTCGAACGCTACATTCACGGCGAAGCCTTCCGCGCGAGGCCCGACGTCAACGCCGTGGTGCACAGCCATTCGCCGACCGTGATCCCGTTCACCGTCACTGACGAGCCGCTGAAGGCGATCTCCCACATCGCCTCGTTCCTGGCCGGCGGCTGCCCGTGCTTCGAGATTCGCGACGTCGGCCTCACCCAAGGTTTGCTGGTCACCAACAACAAACAGGGTGCGGCGCTGGCGAAGGTGCTGGGCGACAAGCCGGTCGCGCTGATGCGCGGCCACGGCAACCTGGTGGTTGCAAGCGACATCCAGCGCGTGGTGCATCGCGCGCTCTACACCGAGGTCAACGCGCAGCAGCTCGCCACCGCACTGTCGTTCCGCCGGCCGATCAAGTACGTCACCGAGGACGAGGCTCAGGACCCCAAGCGCCTCGGCGATTCCTGGGACGTGTGGAAGGCGGAGGCGATGGGGAAGTGAGGCGCACGAAGCTGCAACGTCAATCCGGACGCCGCCAACGGTCCGCGCAGGCGCGGCCCGATGACAGGCTCCGCGGCGATCCGGAATGACGAACGCGGGTCTTACATCTTCTCGACCGCAGGCATCACCTCGGCGGTGAATAGCTTGAGCGAGTGCATGGCGGTTTCGGCCGGCATGGTGCCGAGGAAGAGATAGGTCAGCAGATAATTGAAGCCGATCTGCTTGTGCTGCTTCTCGATCTCCGCCAGCACGGTTTTCGGCGAGCCCGCGATCACGGTGCCCTCGGCAACGCATTCCTCGAAGTTCGCGCCGCGCGTGTTCTTCATCCGCGCCGCTGTGGTGGTGACGCCGTGCCTGGTCCTGATCCAGTTGATGTTGGAAAGATGGTTCTCCATCGCGGGCTTGGCCCATGCCTTGGCCTTGTCGTCGGTCTCGTCGATGAAGATGTGACGCTGCACGCCGAGCGCCGCGCCGCTGGAGAACTCGGGCTTGGGCTGCGCCGCCTTGCCGCCGCGCTTCATCAGCGCCGCCTTGAAGGTGTCGATGTTGGCCTTGGCGAACTCGTTGGGGCCGAGCGTGACGAAATGCAGCCCCTCCTCGCCCGCCCAGGTCGAGCCCTCCGGGCCGGATGAGCCGTACCAGAACGGCGGATACGGCTGCTGCAGCGGACGCAGCGCGATCGGCACGTTCTCGTATTCGTAATGCGGCCCCTTGTAGGTGAGCTGGTCGGTGGTCAGCCCCTTGGCGATGCACTTGTAGGCGTCGATGAAAATCTCGCGCGACTGGTCGTGTTCGACCTTGTGGTACTTCAGTTCGAACGGCGAGACACCGCGACCGACGCCGATCTCGGCGCGGCCGTGGCTCAGGTGATCGAGCATGCAGATCTCGTCGATCATGCGGAGCGGCGAATAGAGTGGCAGGAGATAGACCAGCGGCCCCATCTTGATCCGCTTGGTCAGCCGCGCGACCGCACCGAGAAACACCCCCGGCACCGGCACCATGTTGAGCGGCGTCTGGTGATGCTCGGCGAGATGCAGGCAATAGAAGCCCGCCTCGTCCGCCGCCTGGATGAAAGCCAGCCGCTCGTCGAACAGTTGCGCCGTGGGCCGTTCGCCGTGCTCGATGTGGTCGAAAAGTCCAACTTTCATTTCTCGTCCAATCTGCCGATTTTCTTGATCACCGGAATGAGCCGCTTGGCGTCGGCCTCGACGAATTTCGCGAATTCCGGCTGATCCATGTAAGCGGGCGGACTGGCGGCCTTGACGAACACGGACGTGACGGCGGTGTCCGCCATCACCTGGCGCATCGCTTCGCGCAAGCGCGCGATGACCGGTCCAGGCGTGCCCTTCGGGGCGAACAGTCCGGCCCAGATGTAATACTCAACGTCCTTGTATCCGAGTTCGATCATGGTCGGGACGTTGGGATATTCGGCGGAGCGCTTGGGGCCCCAATTCGCCAGCAGCCGGGCGGCGCCGCTCTGCACATGCGGTGTGATCGGGCCCGGAGCCTGAGCGGTGATGTCTACCTGCTTGCCGAGGAAGGCGGTGAGCGCGGGCCCTCCGCCGCGATAAGGCACATGCAGGAGCTTGATGCCGGCGGCCTGCTGGAACATCTCGAATGGCACATGCGCCGCGCCGTAATTGCCGGACGAACTGAAGGAAATCTCGCCGGGGCGCTTCTTGGCGTCGGCAACGAGATCGGCCGCCGACTTCCAGGGCGCGTCGCTGCGCACGCACAGCACGCCCGGATCGGCCAGCACGCGGGCGATCGGGGTGAACTGGTCGAGTTCGTAGGAGGGCTTGCGGTCATAGAGCCGCTCGGCCTCCGGCAGGAACGTCATCGAGGAGAGCGCCATCAGCAACGTGTGCCCGTCCGGCTCCGCGCGCGCCGCCGCCGCGTTGCCGAGCATGCCGCCCGCGCCGGCACGGTTGTCGACCACGACCGAGCGCCCGAGGATTTTTTCCAGCGCCAGCGCCACCGGCCGCGCCGCGAGGTCGGCCTGGCCGCCCGGCGGGAACGCCACGATCATGGTGACGTTGCGCGTCGGCCAGGCCTGCGCCTGCGCGAATGAAGCAGAGGCACCCACGATCGGCGCGGCCAGCGCGCCCTTGAGAAATCTGCGGCGATCCATTGCAACCCTCCCTCGTGTTTTTCCCTGTCCGCACGGTTTGCCCGCCCGGTGATTTTTACTCGGCGGCGACGCGCCCCGCGCCGGCCATCGCCTCGGCGACCGGATTGCGCAACACTCCGATCCCCTCGACCTCGCATTCAACGATGTCGCCCGGCAGGCAATAGCGCGTCGCGGGTACAAGGCCCGGCTGGTGCACGCCCTTACCGCCCAAGTCCTTGTCGGCCGACCAGGCGGTGCCGGCCGGCGTGCCGGTGATGATGACCATCCCGGGCTTGAGCGTGAAGTTGCGCGAGAAGAAATGGATGAGTTCGGCGCAGCTCCAGATCATGTTCGCCGTGCTGCTCGACTGCCGCAGCTCGCCGTTGACGCGCGACATTACCTTCAGCTTCTGCGGATCCGCGATCTCATCGGCGGTGACGATGCAGGGCCCGAGCGGCGCGCCGGAATCGAACGCCTTGCCGGAGCCCAGCTCATACCAGGTCATGCCCTCGGGGGTGCGCCTGACTTGCCGATCACGCGCGGTCACGTCGTTGACGATGGTGTAGCCGAACACATGCTCCAGCGCGCGCGAGGTTTCGATGAAACGCCCGGCCTTGCCGACGACGATGGCAAGCTCCACCTCGCAGTCGATCTTTTTCGAGAACCGTTCGTCGAACGCGATGGGCTCACCCGGGCCGACCACGCAGTCGGCGGTCTTGACGAAGAATTCCGGCTCCTTGCCGCTGATCGGCGTGTTGGCCTTCTCGGCGTTGTGGTCCTTGTAGTTGCTGCCGCTGCACAGGATGGTCGCAGGCCGAAGCGGCGCTGCCAACGCCACATCGCTCAGAGCGGTGCATGCCGCCTTCGGCGGATTGTTGAGGATCGCCCGCGCCGCGGTCATGCCGGCCGCGCCGGACTTGATGAAGGCAAGCACGCTCGAAAACACCGCGCGGTCGCCCGCAGCCTGCAGCGGATCGACCACGACATCGCCCGCAAGCAGGCCCAGACGCTCCTCGCCGGACTTCAAAAACGTGACAAGCTTCATCGCCGCTCCCGGGAGTTTTTCCAGTTGGCGGCACTTTGCCCGCTTGGCGGGGAGCAGGCAACCGACTAACGATTGGGCAAGGCTGCAAAATCACGATGACAGGGAGGCGACGATGATGCGCAAGACATGGGCCGTCCTTTGGCTCGCACTGCTGGCGGCGACGCTGCAGCACGCCGGAGCCGACAGCGCCGCGGCACAGAGCTATCCCAGCGGACAGATCAAGATCCTCGTCGGATTCCCGCCCGGCGGCACGACCGACATCATTGCGCGCGACGTCGGCCAGGAGCTAGAGAAGGTGTGGCGCCAGACCGTGATCGTCGAGAACCGGGCCGGCGCCAACGGGGCGCTGGCGGCGGCGCAACTGGCGAAGCTTCCGCCCGACGGCCAGACGCTGATGATGATCGTGTCCGGCCACATCACCAATCCGCTGGTGTCGCCGAGCGCGGGCTACGACGCGATCAAGGATTTCACCGCCATCAGCCTGCTCGCTTCGTCACCGCTGCTGATCTTCGCGCATCCGGGCTTTGCCGCCAACGACATCAAGGGCGCGATCGCGCTGGCCAAGGAAAAGCCGAACACCATCGGTTATGCGACGCCGGGCGTGGGCTCGATCCAGCAATTGTCGATGGAGCTTCTGGCCTATCTCAGCGGCGCCAAGTTCCTGCACGTGCCGTATCGCGGGGGTGCGCCGGCGCTCAACGACACCATCGCCGGCCACGTGCCGATCAGCGTGCTGAGCGTGTTCCAGGTGCTGCCCTTGATCCAGAGCGGCAAGCTCAAGCCTCTGGCGGTGACGGCGCTCAAACGCAGCGACGTGCTGCCGAACGTGCAGACTGTGGCCGAGGCCGGCGTCGCCAATTACGAGGCCTCGCTGCTGTTCGGCCTGATCGGTCCGGCCGGCATGCCTGCCGCGGTGACCGCGAAGATCAACGCCGAGGTGACCCGCATCATCAACGAGCCGGCGATGCAGAAGAAGCTCGCGGGCCAGGGCGTGCTGCCGATCGCCAGCACGCCCGACGGCTTCACCGCCGTCATGAAGTCCGAGCAGGAGAAATGGGCGGCGGTGATCAAGGCGGCGAATATCAAGGAGTAGCGCGGCTCCTCAATGAATCTCCGGCTCGGGCATCACCGCCTTGCCCTGCAGGAAATCGAAGTCGCAGCCCTGGTCGGCCTGGCCGATGTGCTCGGAGAACATCGCGCCGTAGCCGCGCGGATATTTCGGGGCGGGCTGCTTCCAGGCGGCCTTACGTCGCGCCATCTCCGCGTCGCTGACGTGGAGGTGGATCGAACGCTTGTCGACGTCGATCTCGATCTCGTCGCCGGTCTGCACGAAGTTGAGCGGGCCGCCGACGAAGCTCTCCGGCGCGACATGCAAAATGCAGGCGCCGTAGCTCGTGCCGCTCATGCGGCCGTCGGAGATGCGGATCATGTCGCGCACGCCCTGCCCGAGGAGGCGCTTGGGGATCGGCAGCATGCCCCATTCCGGCATGCCCGGCCCGCCTTTGGGGCCCGCGTTCTTCAGCACCAGGATGTGGTCGGGCGTCACGTCGAGATCGTCGCGCTCGATCTCGCGCATCATGTGGTCGTAGTTCTCGAACGCGATCGCCTTGCCACGGTGCTTGAGATAGCGCGGATCGGCCGCCGCAGGCTTGATGACGCAGCCGTTCGGCGCGAGGTTGCCCTTGAGCACGGCGGTCGCGCCTTCGGCGTAGATCGGGTCGTTGAGCGAATGGATGACGTCGGGGATGTGGACCTTGGCGCCCTCGATGTTCTCGCCCACGGTTTTTCCGGTGACGGTCAGACAGCTCAGGTCCAGTTTCTCCCGCAGGTTCTGCATCATCGCCCGCAGCCCTCCGGCGTAGAAAAAATCCTCCATCAGGTATTTCCCGGACGGCCGCACGTTGGCCAGCACCGGGATCTGCCGCGACAGCCGGTCGAAGGTCTCCATGTCCACGGAAATCCCCGCGCGGCGCGCCATGGCGACCACATGGATGATGGCGTTGGTCGAGCCGCCCATCGCCATGTGCACCTTGATGGCGTTGTCGAAGGCGGCCGGCGTCAGAATCTTGTCGGGCGTTAAGTCCTCCCACACCATTTCGACGATGCGCCGGCCGGCGACGCCGCACATGCGGGGATGATTGGAGTCCGCCGCAGGGATCGACGACGCGCCGGGCAAGGCGAGCCCCAGCGCCTCGGTGATCGCCATCATGGTGGCGGCGGTGCCCATCACCATGCAGGTACCGAACGAGCGGGCGATGCCGTTTTCCATCTCGCTCCAGTCGTCCTCGGTGATGTTGCCGGCGCGCTTCTCGGTCCAGTATTTCCAGACGTCGGAGCCCGAGCCGAGATATTCGCCCTTGTAGTTGCCGCGCAGCATTGGGCCTGCGGGAATGTAGATCGCCGGAATCCCCATGCTGACCGCGCCCATCACGAGGCCCGGTGTGGTCTTGTCGCAGCCGCCCATCAGCACCGCGCCGTCGAGCGGATGGCTGCGCAAGAGTTCCTCGGTCTCCATGGCGAGGAAGTTGCGATACATCATCGTCGACGGCTTGACGAAGCTTTCCGACAGCGAGATCGCGGGAAGCTCGATCGGGAAGCCGCCGGCCTGCAGCACGCCGCGCTTGACGTTCTCGGCGCGCACCCGCAGATGCGCGTGGCAGGGATTGATCTCGCTCCAGGTGTTGATGATGCCGATCACCGGCTTGCCCTGCCAATCCTCGGCGTCATAGCCGATCTGGCGCAGCCGCGAGCGGTGGCCGAACGAGCGCATGTCGCTGACGCCGAGCCAGCGGTGGCTGCGGAGGTCTTCGGGCTTTTTGAGGGTCATGTCAGGTCGCTTGTTTGACGGTGTGAGCCTTCGCCGCCACTGCCTTGCGGTGCTCCGGCCATTGCAGCGCGATGACGACAAGCGCGATTGCGGCACCGATGAGATCGGTCACCAGTCCCGGATCGATCAGCAGCAGTCCGCCCGCGATCAGCAGCGCCCGCTGCCATCCGTTCGCGGCGGTGATGAAGTAGCCGTGCAGCCCCGCGGCGAACAGCAGGATGCCGCAACTCGCCGTGATGAAAGCCCCGATGATGTGCGGCCATGCACCGATCATCATGAGCGCTGGCTCGTAGACCAGCATGAACGGCACGATGAAGCCCGCTGCGCCGATCTTCACCGCCGCCCAGCCGCTCTTCCATAGGTCCGCTTTCGCGATGCCCGCCGCGGCGAACACCGCAAGCGCCACCGGCGGCGTGATCGCCGACAGCACCGCGAAATAGAACGCGAACATGTGCGCGGCTGGCGGTATCACGCCGAGCTTGATGATGGCTGGAACCAGAAGAGCCGTCATGATGATGTAAGCTGGCGTTGTCGGCATGCCCATGCCGAGGACGATCCCGGCGCACATGGTGACGACCAGAGCCAGAAACAACGTGTCGGCCGCCAGACCGACGACATACTGCGTGAACACGATGCCGAGCCCCGAGAGCGTAACCACCGCAATCACGATGCCGGCGCAGGCGCAAGCCATGGCAACTGCGAGCGCGTTCTTGGCGCCATCGACGAACGCATCGAGAATGTTGGCCCAATTCACATAACCGCGGGTCGAGGCGCGCAGCGCCGCGACCGGGAAGCAGGCCAGCGTGCCCCACAGCGCCGCCATCGGCGCGCTGTAGCCCGAATACATCACCACCAGAATGGTGAGGATCGGAATGAACAAGTGACCGCGCTCGACGAACACGCTCTTCATGCGTGGCAGTTCCGACCGCGGCAGGCCCATGAGCCCGCGCCGCTTGGCCTCGAAATGCACCGCAGCGAAGCAGGCGACGTAATAGAGTATGGCGGGAATGACGGCCCAAATCACCACCTGCGCGTAGGAAACCGCCAGGAACTCGGCCATCACGAAGGCCGCAGCCCCCATGATCGGTGGCATGATCTGACCGCCCGTTGAGGCGGTGGCCTCCACGCCCGCCGCGAAGTGCGGCGGAAACCCGGTGCGCTTCATCAGCGGGATCGAGATAGGGCCGTCGACCATGACATTGGCGACGGCGCTGCCGGAAATCGTGCCGAACAAGCTGGAGCTCACCACCGAGACCTTGCCGGGTCCGCCGGCGGTGTGACCGGTGATCGCGAGTGCAAAGTCCATGAACAACTGTCCAGTGCCGGTGCGCTCCATGAAGGAGCCGAACAGAACGAAGATGAGCACGTAGGACGCCGACACCGACAGCGGGATGCCAAAGATGCCTTCCGTCGTCATGTAGGTCTGGTCCACCAGTTGCATCGGAACAAGCCGCGCGATGAACAGCCCGTAGATCAGAAACACGATCGCGGTGAGCGGTAGCGCCCAGCCAATGATGCGGCGCGTCGCTTCCAGCACGGCCAAGATCATGATCGTGCCCATGACCATGTCGGTTGGCGTCAGGTCATCGACATAGAAGATGCGGGTGGTGACATACTCGTAGTTGAAGAACAGATGCAGGATCGGGAGCACGCCGATCACCAGCAGTGCGTAGTCGAGCGGCGACGGGGTCTCCACCTTCAGCGGAGGCGGCGGCTGGCCTGCGACGGCGACCGCCTCAAGCAGCGCTTTGTCCTCGGGCTTGGCGCGCGTGCGGTATATCAGGAACACCAGCACCATCGCGAACATCAGATGCGTGCCGCGGTACGGAATCGCCTCGGGCGAGCCGAAAGCAATCGCCCATATATGGTAGAACGCCATCGCGACCGAAATCACGACGACCGCCAGGCGGAATATGCCAGCGTGGCTCCACTCGAATTTCATGATGGCGATCCCCCCGTGCCACCCCCGGCACGAACGATGACCGGCGCGGCCGAACCGCGCCGGCCTCGTTGTCAGCGCGCCTTCACCGTGAGGCCGGCTTCCTTATAGTACTTCGCCGCACCCGGATGAAACGGCACGCCGATGTCCACGGCCATGCCCTTCGGCGTCAGCGCGCCGATGTCCTTGGCCACCGTCGCCAGCGTCTTGGTGTTGTCGGCGATGGTCTTGGTCATGGTGTAAACGGTCTGCTCGGGCAGCTTGCACGACGCCACAACATGAGTGTGGAAGCCGATCACCTTCACGTCGGTATCCTGCTTCGGATAGGTGCCCTTCGGGATGGTGATCAGGTCGTAGCCCGGATTGAGCTCGCGCATTTTTGCGATCGAGTCCGACTGGTCGAGCAGTTTGATGTCGCGCGCCGAGGCCAAGTCCATGACAGCGCCCGCCGGCACCTGCGTGGTAAGGCCGAAGGCGACCGCATGACCGTCCTGCATCTGGGTGACCGAGTCGGTGTAGCCGACCATGCTCACCTTCACGTCGGTGTATTTGATGCCGTGAATTTCAAGGAACTGGCGCGTGATCATCTCGCCCGTATTGCCGCGCTGCTGGGTCGTGATGCTCTTGCCCCTGAGGTCGGAGACCTTGTTGATCCCCGCGCTGGCCAGCACCACGAAGTGGAAATACTGCGGATAGAGCGTGGCGACATTGCAGACCGTGTCGTGTGGCTTGTTGAACGGAGGCTTGCCCATCACGGCATCGACGGTCGAGATCGAATTGCCAAAGCCGATGTCGGTCTTGCTCTCCTCGATGGCGCGCACGTTGGCGATGCCGGCACCCGGCTGCACCTGCATATTGGTGCCGGGAATGGCCTTCTCCCAGAGATCCTTGAGCTGGCCGCCGAGCGGAATCCACGAGCCGCCCTGCGGCCCGGTCATCATCTTGAGATCGGCCGCTGAAGCAGGAGCGGCAAACGCAATGGCAATTCCGGTGGCAAGTCCGATGGCTTTCAGATGCGATATCATGGCGTTCCTCTTGTCCCGTCGGTTTCCGTTTCTGCCCTGGATGTCAAATGCGCTTCCAGGATTGGACGATAGGGTACGCGCCCTCCCCAGCGTCGCACAAGTCCGCAATCGACTGCACCCTGCCGGGCACACGTTGCTCCGCCCGGCTCGACGTGATCGCTCAATTCACCTTGATGTTGTTGGCCGCGATAATCTGCTTCCAGGTGACGATCTCGTCGGCGATCTGCTGGCGCATCGCCTCGGGCGTGGTGGGCGTAGCGATGTTGCCGCCCTCCTTCAGCTTGGCCTGGACCTCGGGGATAGCCAGCGCGCGGTGCAACTCGGCGTTGAGCCGGTCGACGATCGGCCGCGGCGTGCGCGGCGCAGCAGCCATGCCGAGCCAGGACATATAGTGCAGCCCAGGCAAGGTCTCGGCCACGGTCGGCGCACCGGGCATGAGCGGATAGCGGGTCGGCGAAGTCACCGCCAGCGCCCGGAACTGGCCGCTGGTGACGCGCGGGAATCCGGAGGTCGCGGTGTCCAGCATCACATCGACACGCCCGGTCATCACATCGGTGACAGCGGCGGCCGAGCCGCGATAGGGCACCGGCACCATCTCCACGCCGGCCTTCGAGCCGACCCAGCTTCCGATCAGGTGATAGATCGAGCCCAGCGAAGTGATGACGTAGGTCATCTTCCCCGGATTGGCCTTGGCGCGCGCCAACATGTCGGGGAACGACTGGATCGGCGAATCCTTCGGCACGCAATAGATGAACGGATAGGCGCAGACCATCGTCAGAAAGCCGAAGGTGTTGTCGCCATCGAAAGCGAACTTCCCGACCGCCGCGCCGCTGGCCCAACCCGCCGTCAGCAAGGTCATGGAATAGCCGTCCGGCGGCCCGTTCGTCACCATGCTGGCGGCGATCCCGCCGCCGCCTCCGGTGTTGTTCTCGACGGTGATGGACTGGCCAAACCGGTCGGCCATCTTGTCGGCGAGCAGCCGGCCGATGATGTCCGGGCTGCCGCCCGGCGAGGTGCCGACCAGGATGCGGAGCGAGCGCTGCGGCCAGTTCTGCTGCGCGCCGGCGGGCAGCGCGTAATTTCCGGCAAGGGCGGTGGCGAGCGCGAGCGCGCGGCGGCGGGTCATATCCATGGCGTTTCCCCGGACGTATGCGCCGGGTGTGAATGTCCCGGCTTGAAACAGCGCAAGGTTAGCAGGGATCAGCAGGCTCTGAAAACAGCACCGCACGGCTTCGGCGGGGCATGGCGCCGCGCCGGCGAGGCTAATTTTGATTTAACCGGCGCACCGGATTGCCGGCCGTTCCTGAAAGATCATCTGCACGTTCGTGTTGTAAGCATGTCGGAAGTTGGCGCACGATCGGGGCTTGCGATGAACTCAAGTCTTTGGAATCTCCGTTCCTGGAATGGCCTGGCCTTCGGCATCATCGTCGTGCTCATGGTGCATCTGAGCGCGGGCACCGATTCCGGCCGCATCAACGAGCCCTGGCCGAAGCTGCTGTCGGGCGAGCCTGCGAGCGTCGATCCGGGCGTCGCGGCGCTACAACAGCGGGCGAATGTTTCGCTCGATAACCTGGTGCGGTCGGCGCGCGTGCTCGAACAGCCGCTGTAACCGAAAATCAACGATAAGTTCTAGGCGGATTTTAATGTTCGGCTGCTACAACCCCGGCATGCAACGGACCATGCAGCCAATTCCGCAACCGCAGAACTTCGCCGACCGGCGGGATGCCCCGCGCGTTGGCGTGGAGGGGCACTACAGCATGCGCCTCGACCCCTGCGACGGCCGCTCGCCGATCACCTGTACACTCCTGGATTTCTCGGTCACCGGCGTGCGGCTTGAGCTGCCGGAAGACATCGCGCTGCCGGCGCAGGTACAGATCGTGGTCGGCGAACTGGCGCACAATTCCCGCATCGTCTGGCGCAAGGGCACCGTCGTCGGCGTCGACTTCATCGACGAGCATCACAGCATCTTCTGAGCGTGCGCCGCATCGGGGCGGCGCAATCCTAGCGCCGGTCGAGCAGCGGCTTCCGGCTCGGCGCGTTGTCGAGATTGAGGATCAGGCTGCCCCCCTTCGACTCGGACTTTACTTCGGCCTGCTGCGGATCGACCTGCTTGGGCAGCGACGCATACCATTCGTTCGCCGCGTTCGCGAGATTGCTGCCCGGGTTGGTCTCGCAATAATTGCCGGTGGCCTTCAGCACCTGGTCGTTGGTCAGGGCGACCTGCGGGGCCGAGCCCTTGGCCACCTTCATCGCCGCGTTCATCCCGCTCACGTAGCCGAGCAGCCACTGCGACGCCTGGTGGTAGAGCATGTCGCTTGAGCGCGCGGCCTTGAGGTACTGGCTGCACTGCACGCCGGCCATTCCGAAGGTGGATTGGGCGTGCACCAATGCCGTCGGCAGCGAGAGCAGCCAAACCACGACGCCAGTGGCGCGAAGAACGTCTCTCACGTGCCGACTTCCCTCCCGATCATACTTATGCCTGCGACGGCCCGAAGCGCGCAGCAGCAAGACTAGACGACCCTGACTTTATGCTCCATCGAGAACACGTTATGCTCCATCGAGAACACGTTCGCATAGAGATTGGCGATCCACATTTGCCCCTCTTGGGTGACTCGAAGGTAGCCCAAGGCATCTTCGATGTAGGGCCGCACAACTTGCCAGTAGAACTGCGGATAATTCGCCCGCAGGTCGGCGGGGCTGTTGTATTTGAGCACCTCGCTCATTCCCGTTTCGCGGAATTCGTTGAACATCGCGGACGTCTTGCGCAGATAGTTGATGTCCGCAAGCTGACCGATCAGATCCGCCGCGCGCAGAAGACCGGGGAAATCGCTTGTCGCCGCGTGCTTTTCGTCCTTGGGAACCGGGAAGCGCGTATGTTCGATGTTCGCCTCGATCACAACGGTGTCGAGCTGGCTGAGCGCCGCCTTGCCAAACCGTTCGCGGACGAACAGCTTGGATCGGGCGACGTGATACGGCGTCATCGCGGCGTCGGTCGCGCCGTCGGGCAGGCCGACCGTGTCGCCGGCGTCATTGGTGACATAACGACCGTTGCCGTCGCCACGGCAAATTCCTCGCACATAGCCGATGTCGTGGCACAGAAGCGACACGATGAAATTCAGCCAGGCGCGCGGGGTGATGCCGCCAACGCTGATGTGCCGGCCGCGCAGAATCTCCTGTCCCACCAGCGTCACCATGATCGTATGGTTGATGTCGTGGTAGGCCGCGTCGCTGTTGGCAATATTCTCGAGCGAGAGCCGCGCGACAAAGCCGATGATGTCGGGATAGCTCGGCTCAAGCCGTCCATAGGTCCGCTCGTACATCAGCCGAAGCTCGCCGACGAAGGCTTCGATAACGATCTGCGTGGGATTGAACATCGGGGTCACCTGCAGCGGATCATCGAATAGAGAGAATTGCATGCACCGATGCGCGCCGGCGTCGGCGCGCCCGCAATGACCCGCAGCGTATGCCATCTATCCCGGGATCGGAAAGCCTACAAAGCCCAAGTGCCTGGAATAGCTGGTCGGAGTGGCAGGATTTGAACCTGCGACCCCCTCGTCCCGAACGTGAGCGCCTAGCCCGAATTATTCACGACTAGCAGGCGGTTGTGCCTTAAAGTACTGATTCAGCGTATGATTTTGGTCTCGAATCAAAACTACGCAATTTCAGGAAAGCCACACCCGCCATGTATGACCCTATGCTGCCGCTGCCGGGCCTGT
>CAMAWG010000039.1 GCA_945861855.1 Rhodoplanes serenus | reverse complement strand
GTCAGGTCACTCGGGTATCGCAACTTGCTGCGGTCGTAACGTCCGCGGTTCTTCGCCGTCCACATCGGTGACCCTCCTCGAATCAGGCCACCACTCTTGAATCACAACTGATTCAAGGAATTCAAATTGTTCCCGGACAGACACTAAGGGGTTGTACTTAAGCGATCCTTAAGACCTGGGGCCTGGGGCCTGGGGCCTGGAGCCTGGGGCCTTGCAGCCAGATGCCCGACGCCGCAAAAGGGGTTTCATGCCAGCCGCCATCATCGAAGTCAGCGATGCCGCCGCCCACCTTCCGCCGCGCGGCGCTCTGCTCGGCCTCGACCTCGGCACCAAGACCATCGGCGTCGCCACCTCCGATGCCGACCGCCGCCTCGCCACCGGGGTCGAGACCATCGCGCGCAAGACCTTCACGATCGACGCAAAGCGGCTACTGGCGCTCGCGGCGGAGCGAAGCTGCGCGGGCTTCGTGCTCGGCCTGCCGCGCAACATGGACGGCAGCGAAGGGCCGCGCGCGCAATCGGTGCGGGCCTTCGCGCGCAATCTTTCAAGGCTCACCGACCTGCCGATCGCGCTGTGGGACGAGCGGCTCTCGACCGCCGCGGTCGAGCGCGAACTAATCGCCGCCGATATGAGCCGGAAAAGGCGCGCGGCGGTGATCGACCAGCACGCGGCGGTCTTCATCCTGCAAGGCGCGCTCGACCGGCTGGCGAATATCAAAAGCTGAAGGGCCAGCTTTCGCCAGCCCTTCAGTCACGATCAGACGTGTCGGAGCCTAGTAGTCGCGGCCGTCGAGGTGCCGTTCACGCATCGGCCCGATCGAGTTGGTGTTGTAGCCGTAGCTGGAATCGGAGGGGTAATAGCCGTAGCCCGGAGCGTAGGCCGGATCGCCCGTGTAAGCGGTGGCGGGCCGGTCGTAATAGCCGTAGCTGTTGTAGCCCGGCTGATGGTAGCCATAGCTCCCGTAACCCGGCTGGTAGTAGCCCGCGTTGGCGTTCGCCGCCGCGGCGCCAATCGCGGCGCCCGCCACAAACCCGGCGGCGCCCGCAACCCACGCGCGGGATCGCGCCTCGGATGCAGTCATGGACCCGAGCGCCATCGCGCCCGCGATGCCGAGAACGATTGCAGATTTTCCAAGCAGTCTCATTTCGATCTCCTACATTATTGCGCCGGCGGAGCTAACTTGCGTCCGCCCGCCCGCGCGCCGATATCGGCAGGGGTCATCTCAACAACGCGGCTGCGAAGCCCAAAGTTCCCAAGGGCCGACTGCATCGGACCTGTCGGCAGCAGCGCACCGAACACGATGGCGTGAGCGGAGGCCTGGCCACGTCCCAGGCCGCTTCGGCAATGGCGCCCGCCGCCTGTGGACCGCGTGTCGCACCCGTGTCAGCACCCTTGCGGGACCCCGCCGCCGCGCCTATAGGTTCCGCTTTAATGAACATCGCTCACAAGTCCTCGTTCGTCCTCAGCAGCCGTCATTTGCTGGGCATCGAAGGGCTTTCCCATGCCGACATCGTGGGCCTGCTCGATCTCGCCGAGGAATTCGTCGAGCTCAACCGCCAGATCGAGAAAAAGACCGCCTCGCTGCGCGGCCGCACGCTCATCAACATGTTCTTCGAAGCCTCGACCCGGACCCAGGCCTCGTTCGAACTGGCCGGCAAGCGGCTCGGCGCCGACGTCATGAACATGTCGGTGTCGTCGTCGTCGATCCGCAAGGGCGAGACGCTGATCGACACCGCGGTGACGCTCAACGCCATGCATCCCGACCTGATCGTGATGCGCCATCACGCCTCCGGCGCGGTCGAACTGCTCGCCCAGAAGGTCGACTGCTCGGTGATCAATGCCGGCGACGGCCAGCACGAGCACCCGACCCAGGCGCTGCTCGACGCGCTCACCATCCGCCGCCGCAAGGGCCCGATCGAGAACCTCACGGTGGCGATCTGCGGCGACATCCTCCACTCGCGCGTGGCGCGTTCCAACATCATCCTGCTCAACACGCTAGGCGCCCGCGTGCGCGTGGTCGCGCCCTCGACGCTGCTGCCGCCCGGCGTCGAGCGCATGGGTGTGGAAGTGACCCGCGACATGCGCGAGGGACTGGCCGGCGCCGACATCGTGATGATGCTGCGGCTGCAGCGCGAGCGCATGAACGGCTCGTTCGTGCCGTCCACCCAGGAGTACTTCGCCTATTTCGGCCTCGACCAGAAAAAGCTCGCCTTCGCCAAGCCCGACGCGCTGGTGATGCACCCCGGCCCGATGAACCGCGGCGTCGAGATCGACTCCATCGTCGCCGACGGCGCGCAATCGCTGATCCGCGAGCAGGTCGAGATGGGCGTCGCCGTCCGCATGGCCGTGCTCGAAGCCTTGTCGCGCAACCTGCCGAACGCGTAACCCATGCTCATCGACCGCCGCGACCGCCGCCCGATCCTGCTCGCCAACGCGCGGGTGATCGATCCGTCGCGCGATCTCGATTTCCCAGGCGACGTGCTGATCACCGACGGCGCGATCCGCGAAGCCAAGCGCGGGATTGGCGCAGCCGGCGTGCCCGAGGGCACCGAGGTGGTCGAGTGCCGCGGCAACATCGTCGCGCCAGGCCTGATCGACATGCGCGCCTTCATCGGCGAGCCCGGCGAGGAAGGCCGCGAGAGCATCGCCTCGGCGAGCCAGGCCGCCGCCGCCGGCGGCGTCACCACCATCATCTGCCAGCCCGAGACCCAACCCACCATCGACGATCCGACCATCGTCGACTTCATCCATCGCCGCGCCCGCGACACCGGCATCGTCCATGTGCATGCGATGGCGGCACTGACCAAGGGCCTCAAGGGCGAGGAGATGACCGAGATCGGCCTGCTCAAGGCCGCGGGCGCGGTCGGCTTCACCGACGGCACGCGGAGCGTCACCAACGCCCAGGTGATGCGACGCGCGCTGATCTACGCCCGCGACTTCGACGTTCTGATCGTGCACCACACCGAGGACCCCAACCTCACCGGCGAAGGCGTGATGAACGAGGGCGAGTTCGCCTCGCGGCTGGGCCTGATCGGGGTCCCTAAGATCGCCGAGACCATCATGCTGGAGCGCGACATGCGGCTCGTGGCGCTGACCGACGGCCGTTATCACGCGGCCTCCGTCACCTGCCCGGAATCGCTCGAAGTGCTGCGCCGCGCCAAGGACGCGGGGCTTCACGTCACCGCCTCGGCCTCGATCAATCACCTGGCTCTGAACGAGATCGACGTCGGGCACTACCGCACCTTCTTCAAGATGTCGCCGCCGCTGCGCAACGAGGACGACCGCAAGGCGCTCGTTGCCGCCGTCGAGGAAGGCCTGATCGATGTGGTGATGTCCGACCACAATCCGCAGGACGTCGAGGTGAAGCGCCTGCCGTTCGCCGAGGCGGCGCCGGGTGCCATCGGCATCGAGACCATGCTGCCCGCCGGGCTTCGCCTCGTGCACAACGGCGAACTCAAGCTGATGACCTTGCTCAAGGCGCTGTCGACCCGCCCAGCGGAGCTGCTCGGCCTCCCCGGCGGAAGCCTGCGGCCGGGCTCGCAGGCCGATGTGGTGGTGATCGATCCGGACGTCCCCTGGATCCTCGACCGCGACGAACTCAAGTCGAAGTGCCGCAATACGCCGTTCGACGAGGCGCGGATGCAGGGCCGCGCCGTCCGCACCATCGTCGGCGGCCGCACGGTCTACGAATACGTGTGATATTCTTCCCCTCTGGGGGAACGGCTGTGGACGCTCTCTATATCGCCATCGCGCTGGTCGTGGGCTATGGGCTCGGCTCGATCCCGTTCGGCTTGATCCTGACCAGGATTGCAGGCACGGGCGACATCCGCGCGGTCGGCTCGGGCAATATCGGCGCGACCAATGTGCTGCGCACCGGGCGCAAGGGCCTCGCCGCGGCGACCCTCATCGGCGACATGCTCAAGGGAGCCGCTGCCGTCCTCATCATGAAGAAGTTGGGCGGCGCCGACGCAGCGCTCGCCGCGGGGCTCGGCGCCGTGCTCGGCCATGTCTTCCCGGTCTGGCTGCGATTCAAGGGCGGCAAGGGCGTCGCCACCTACATCGGCGTGCTGATCGCGGTGTCGTGGCCGGTCGCGCTTAACTTCGCCGTGATCTGGGCTGCGATCGCGGCGCTGTCGGGCTATTCGTCGCTCGCCGGCCTGATCGCCAGCGCCGCCACGCCGGTGCTGCTGCTGATCTTCGTCGGCGGCAAGGCCGCGCTGCTGTTTGCCGTGCTGACCGTCATCGTCTGGGTCATGCACCGCGGCAACATTTCGCGGCTCATAGCCGGCACCGAGCCCAAAATCGGCAAGTCGGCCGGCAAGTCGGCGGGCGCGCCTCCGGGGATGTGATCGGTGGCCGACGAATTCACCACGGGCGTCCACCTGACCGACGAGCAGCGACTCGACTGGCTGCGGCTCATTCGCAGCGACAACGTCGGGCCGCGCACCTTCCGCACGCTGATCAATCACTGCGGCGGCGCGCGCGCGGCGCTCGACGCGCTGCCCGAATTGGCGCGGCGCGGCGGCGCCGAACGACCTGGACGCATATTCTCGCGCGAGGCGGCCGAACGCGAAATCGAAGGATCGAAAAAGCTCGGCATCGCGCTCGTCGCGCTGGGCGAACCGGGCTACCCCGCGCGGCTGCGCATGATCGACGATCCGCCACCGCTCCTCGGCGTGCGCGGCAAATGGGCCGTGCTGGCGTCGAACATGATCGCGGTGGTCGGGTCGCGCAATGCCTCGGCCGCCGGCACCAAGTTCGCCGAGCGGATCGCGCGCGAGTTGGGCGAAGCGGGCTTCGTGATCGTCTCGGGCCTCGCCCGCGGCATCGACGCCGCGGCGCATCGGGCAAGCCTGTCCAGCGGCACGGTTGCGGTGCTGGCCGGCGGTCATGACCACATCTATCCGGCCGAGCATGCCCCGCTCCTGCAATCGATCCTGCCGGAAGGCGCCGCGGTCACCGAGATGCCGCTCGGCTGGGAGCCGCGCGGCCGCGACTTTCCTCGCCGCAACCGGCTGATCTCCGGCCTCGCGGTCGGCGTGGTGATCGTCGAGGCGGCGCGGCGGTCGGGTTCCCTGATCACGGCGCGGATGGCCAACGAGCAGGGCCGCGAGGTGTTCGCGGTGCCTGGCTCGCCGCTCGATCCGCGCGCCGAGGGCACCAATGGATTGCTCAAGCAGGGCGCGACGCTGGTCACCGAAGCAGCCGACGTGCTCACCGTGATCCGGCCCATTCTCGGCCAGCGGATCGAGCAGCCGATCGGGGAGCCGGACGGTGGCCCGCCGGCCCTCCCGGTGCCCGACACCTCCGAGCGCGCCCGCATCACCGACCTGCTGGGTCCCACCCCCGTCAGCATCGACGATCTGGTGCGGCTGTCGCAGTCCTCGCCCGCGATCGTGCGCACCGTGCTCCTGGAACTCGATATCGCCGGCCGGCTGGAACGGCACGGCGGCGGGCTCGTCTCACTGGTGTAAACTGCGGACATCATTCTCCGCGCCCTCACAGCTCTCTCGTTCGCCATAGGCCTCGCGGCATCCGCGCAGGCCCAGATGCTCAAGCCGAACAGCGTGCAGTTCGACCAGTTCGTCGCCGACCTCTGGAAGGATGCGCAGGCCAAGGGCATCTCGCGCGGGACCTTCGTCAGGGCCTTTGACGGAGTCACGCCCGACCCCCGCGTGATCGCCACCACCAAGCGCCAGCCGGAATACAACAAGCCGGCCGGCGCCTACGTGAACTCGATCGCCTCGCCGCTGAACGCGAAGAACGGGCTGCGCAAGGAGGCCGAGTGGCGCCCGACCCTCGATGCCATCGAGAAGAAATTCCAGGTCGAGCGCTGGGTCATCCTCGCCATATGGGGCATGGAGACCTCTTACGGCGCGTTGAAGGACAAGTGGGATGGCATCCGCTCGCTCGCCACACTTGCCTTCGCAAAGTACCGCGACCCCTATTTCCGCAACGAGTTGCTGGTGGCGCTGAAGATCATCCAGGACGGCCACATCGCGCGGGAAAAATTCGTCAGCTCATGGGCCGGCGCCATGGGCCAGACCCAGTTCATGCCGACCAACTTCGTCGACTACGCCATCGACTTCACCGGCGACGGCAAGCGCGACATCTGGACCAACGTGCCGGATGTGCTGGCCTCGACCGCGAACTATTTCGCCAAGGCTGCGGGCGGCTGGAAGTGGGGCGTGCCCTGGGGCTTTGAGGTCATCGTGCCGCGGGGCTTCGACCTGATGAAGAGCCACGCGACGTTCGCGGAATGGACGAGGCTCGGCGTCAGGCGGGCCGACGGCAAGGCGTTTCCGGCAACGGGCGACGGCATCCTGTTCTTTCCGACCGGCCTGCCCGGCCCGGCCTTCATCGTCACGGCGAACTTCGACGTCATCAAGGACTACAACGACTCCGACGTCTATGCGCTCGCCATCGGCCATCTGTCCGACCTGATGCAGGGCGGCGGTCCGTTCAAGACGCCGTGGCCGGCGCAGGCGACCCAGCTTCCGCGCGACGACCGGATCGCGCTGCAGAAGAAGCTCGCGGCGCTCGGCTACGATCAGACGCGGTTCTCCGCCCACATCGATTTCAAGATGCGCAACTTCGTCCGCGCCGAGCAGAAGAAGCACGGGCTCGTCCCCGACGGCCATCCGAACGCCGCGCTGATGGACAAGATGAGCGTGAAGCGCCAGCCGTAGCTACCGCCGTCCGTTCATGTGGCGGGTGGCGTTCTCGGCCTCGAGCCGCGCCATGTCGAGGATGTAGCCCAGCGCGTCGAGACCGTGCTGGCGGGCGAGCGCCGCAAGCTCCGCGGTCAGCTCCGCGACATACTCCGCCGCCGCGGCCCGATCCCCAATCTCGCTTCTCGTGCTGTTTTGCGCCTCTCCGGCACCCTCATTGTCGTGCATGGCCTGTCCAGACCGGCCGGGGCTCGCTGCCTAGGACCGTTCACGAGGCATATATTTTTACGAGAAATTTTACAATAATACCGCTTAGGTTGTGGTCAAAATACTTCCGATCCCCGTGGAAATCCCGCCCCCAAAACGTCATCGGCCTGCCTTCACGATTTGACAGGGTGGGATGAGTTACCCATGTTCCCGGCGAGTCGGGGGTGCCGATTTGCTGGCTTTCGACCCGAGAATCGCCTCCAACCACTTGGAATTCAATGAAAATTGTCGTCGTTGAATCGCCGGCCAAAGCCAAGACGATCAACAAATATCTGGGCCCCGGTTACGAGGTTCTGGCTTCGTTCGGCCATGTCCGCGACCTGCCGGCCAAGGATGGCTCGGTCGATCCCGATCACGATTTCAAGATGCTCTGGGAGGTCGACGACAAGTCCCAGAAACGGCTGAACGACATCGCCCGCGCCGTCAAAGGCGCCGACGGCCTGATCCTGGCCACCGACCCGGACCGCGAGGGCGAGGCGATCTCCTGGCACGTGCTCGAAGTGTTAAAGGAAAAGAACGCGCTCAAGAAGCTGACCGTCGAGCGCGTCGTGTTCAACGCCATCACCAAGCAGGCGGTGGGCGAAGCCATGAAGAACCCGCGCCAGATCGACGGCGCGCTGGTGGACGCCTATCTCGCGCGCCGGGCGCTCGATTATCTCGTGGGCTTCACCCTCTCCCCCGTGCTGTGGCGGAAGCTGCCGGGCGCGCGCTCGGCCGGCCGGGTGCAGTCAGTGGCGCTGCGGCTCGTCTCCGACCGCGAGCTGGAGATCGAGAAGTTCGTCGCCCGCGAATACTGGTCGCTGGTCGCAACGCTCGCGACCCCGCGCAGCGAGACCTTCGAGGCCCGCCTCGTCGGCGCCGACGGCCGCAAGATCACACGCCTCGACATCGGCTCCGGCAAGGAGGCCGAGGACTTCAAGCAGGCGCTTGAGACCGCAGCCTTCACCGTCACGTCGGTGGAAGCCAAGCCCGCGCGGCGCAATCCCTACCCGCCGTTCATGACTTCGACGCTGCAACAGGAGGCAAGCCGCAAGTTCGGCTTCGCGCCCGCGCACACCATGCGGCTTGCCCAGCGGCTCTACGAAGGCATTGACCTCGACGGCGAGACCGTCGGCCTCATCACCTATATGCGGACCGACGGCGTCGACATCGCGCCCGAGGCGATCACCGCCGCCCGCCGCGTCATCGAGAGCGACTACGGCAAAAGCTACGTGCCGGGCTCGCCGCGCCAGTACGTCTCCAAGTCCAAGAACGCCCAGGAGGCCCACGAGGCGATCCGCCCGACCGACCTCGCCCGCCGTCCCAAGGACGTTCGGAAGATGCTCGATCACGATCAGGCGCGGCTCTACGAGCTGATCTGGCTGCGCACCATCGCCAGCCAGATGGAATCCGCAGAGCTCGAGCGCACCACGGTGGACATCGCCGCCAAGGTCGGCTCCCGCACCATCGATCTGCGCGCCAACGGCACGGTGGTGAAGTTCGACGGCTTTCTCACGCTCTACACCGAGGACCAGGACGACAAGGCCGACGACGAGGACGCCAACCGCCTGCCGCAGATGGCGGCCGGCGAGCCGCTGCAGAAGCGCGAAATCGCCGCGACCCAGCATTTCACCGAGCCACCGCCGCGCTACTCCGAGGCCTCGCTGGTCAAGCGCATGGAGGAGCTCGGCATCGGCCGGCCCTCGACCTATGCCTCGATCCTGCAGGTGCTGCGCGACCGCGGCTATGTGCGGCTCGACAAGAAGCGCCTCGTCCCCGAGGACAAGGGCCGCGTGCTGGTCGCGTTCCTGGAAAACTTCTTCCTGCGCTACGTCGAATACGACTTCACCGCCAATCTCGAAGAGCAGCTCGACAAGATCTCCAACAACGAGCTGCCCTACAAGGACGTGCTGCGCGACTTCTGGCGCGACTTCATCGGCGCCGTCGACGGCATCAAGGAATTGCGCATCGCGCAGGTGATCGACGCGCTCGACGAGATGCTCGCGCCGCATTTGTTCCCGCCGAAGCCCGACGGCACCGATCCGCGCAAGTGCCCGAACTGCGAGAACGGCCGGATCGGGCTGAAGCTCGGCCGCTTCGGCGGCTTCGTCGGCTGCTCCAACTATCCGGAATGCAAGTTCACCCGCCAGCTTACCGTCGGCGCCGACGGCCAGGGCGGCGGCATGCGCAAGCTCGGCGAGGACCCGGACACCGGCCTCGAAGTCACCGTGCGCTCGGGCCGCTTCGGCAGCTACCTGCAACTCGGCGAAGCCACCAAGGACGAGGCCGGCGAGGCGGTGAAACCCAAGCGCGCGAGCCTGCCCAAGGGTGTGGCGCCCGACGAGATCGATCTCGACCGCGCGGTGAAGCTGCTAGCCCTGCCCCGCACCATCGGCAAGCATCCTGACGACGGCGAGGACATCATCGCCGGCGTCGGCCGCTTCGGGCCTTATGTGAAGCACGGCAAGACCTACGCCAATATCGACGCCAGCGAAGACATCCTGGCGATCGGGCTCAACCGCGCGGTGACGCTGATCGAGGAGAAGAAGCTCAACCCCGGCAAGGGCCGCCGCTTCGGCGCCGATCCGGGCAAGCAGCTCGGCGAGCATCCGCAGAAGGGCGGCATGATCCTCGCCAAGAACGGCCGCTACGGCCCCTACGTCAGCCACAACGGCGTCAACGCCAACCTGCCGAACGAGAAGACGCCGGAGACCATCACGCTTGACGAGGCGGCGTCGCTGATCGACGCCCGCGCCGAAAGCGGCGGCGGATCAAGCGCGCGGCGGAAGCGTCCCGCGCGCGGCGCGCCGGCAAAGAAGGCGGCAGCGTCCAAGCCTGCGGCAACCACGGCCGCCAAGCCGAAGAAGCGCGCCGCTGCGAGTTCGGCCAAGGCTCCTCGCAAGTCCAAGAAGCCGGTCGAGGCGGCCGAATAGGCACTGCTTGTCCCGGGCACAGCGCAGCACAAGCGAAGCGCGGTGATGCGCTGCAGACCCGGGCCCCGGTTTCTGACGTTTTCAAAAAGAACCGGGACTCCGCATCTGCGGCGCACCGCTGACGCGCTGCGCCGCGTGCGGGGAACCCGGATAACTGCTGTAGCGCGCTGGCAAATCGCCCGCACAATCCCTAAATTTCAGTCAGAGAGCGCCTGTGGCGCAGAGACAATTCATTGGTCAAGCAACATTCCAAGCCACCCCCCTTCCCCACCAAGGAAGAAATCCTCGCCTTCATCGGCGACAAACCCGGCGAGATCGGCACCCGCGAGATCGCCCGCGCCTTCCATTTGAAGAACGACCGCCGCGCCGAGCTCAAGCGCGTGCTGCGCGAACTGGCCGACGAGGACCGCGTCGAGACCAAGCGCAAGAAGCTGCACCATCCCGGCGCGCTGCCCTCCGTCACGCTGGCCGACATCACCGGCCGCGACACCGATGGCGAACTGATCGCCACCCCGACCGAATGGGACGAGGACGCCCACGGCCCGGTGCCGAATATCCGCATTCTGACGCCGCGGAAGCCTCGGCCCGGCGAGGTGGCCGGCGTCGGCGACCGCGCGCTCCTGCGCGTCGAGGAGACCGGCGAGGACGGCGTTCGCTACTCCGGCCGCGTGATCAAAATCATCGACAAGGCCAAGGTGCGCGCGCTCGGCATCTTCCGTGCGTTGCCGGGCGGCGGCGGGCGGCTCCTGCCGGTCGACAAGAAGCAGCTTGGCAAGGAGCTTTCGATCGCGCCCGGCGCCACCAAGGACGCGCAGGACGGCGATCTGGTCGCGGTGAGCGTCGCGCCGCACAGCCGGCTCGGATTGGCCGCAGCGCGGGTCGAGGAACGGCTCGGCTCGATCAAGAGCGAGCGCGCGGTGAGCATCATCGCCATCCACGCCCACGACATTCCGCATGTGTTTCCAGTCGCGGTCGAGGCCGAGGCTCACGCGGCGCGGCCCGCCGATCTCTCGAACCGCGAGGACTGGCGCAAGATCGCGCTCGTCACCATCGATCCGGTCGATGCCAAGGACCACGACGACGCGGTCCATGCCGCACCCGATCCCGACCCGGACAATCCCGGCGGCCACATCGTCACCGTCGCCATCGCCGACGTCGCCCATTACGTGCGGCCTGGCTCGGCGCTCGACCGGGAGGCGCAGAAACGCGGCAACTCGGTCTATTTCCCCGACCGCGTGGTGCCGATGCTGCCCGAGCGCATCTCCAACGATCTGTGCTCGCTCCGCACCGGCGAGAACCGCGCGGCGCTGGCGGTGCAGATGATCATCGGCCGCGACGGCCGCAAACGCTCGCATACGTTTCATCGCGTGCTGATGCGCTCGGCGGCGAAGCTGAACTATGTGCAGGCGCAGGCCGCGATCGGCGGCCGCACCGACGAGGTCACGGAGACGCTGGTCGACAACGTGCTGAAGCCGCTCTACGCGGCCTACGAGACGCTGAAGAAAGCCCGCGACTCCCGCGGCCCGCTGGACCTCGATCTGCCCGAGCGGAAAATCCTGCTCAAGGCCGACGGCACCGTCGATCGCGTCATCACGCCGGAGCGGCTGGAGTCGCACCGGCTGATCGAGGAGTTCATGATCCTCGCCAATGTCGCCGCCGCCGAGACGCTCGAAGCCGCGCGCACGCCACTCATCTACCGGGTCCACGACGAGCCGTCGCTGGAGAAGGTCGAGGCGCTGCGCCAGTTCATGGCGACGCTGCACATCTCGGTCCCGAAGGGCGGCGCGATGCGGGCCGAGCAGTTCAACCGCATCCTCACGCAGGTCAAAGGCCAGGACGTCGAGAAGCTCGTCAACGAGGTGGTGCTGCGCTCGCAGTCACAGGCCGAATACGCCGCCGAGAACTACGGGCATTTCGGGCTGAACCTGCGCCGCTACGCGCACTTCACCTCGCCCATTCGCCGCTACGCCGACCTGATCGTGCACCGCGGACTGGTGCGCGCGCAGAAATTCGGCGCCGACGGCCTGCCCGAGAGCCAGGACGTCGCCGCGCTCACCGAGATTTCCGCGCAGATCTCGGCCTCCGAGCGCCGCGCCATGAAGGCCGAGCGCGAAACCAACGACCGGCTGATCGCGCACCATCTCGCCGACCGCATCGGCGCCACCTTCGAGGGCCGCATCTCCGGCGTCACCCGGGCCGGCCTGTTCGTCAAGCTCGACGACACCGGCGCCGACGGCTTCATTCCGGCGCGCACCATCGGCAACGAATATTTCCGCTATGAAGAGGCCATGCACGCCATGGTCGGCAACCGCTCGGGCGAGACACACCGGCTCGGCGACCATGTCACCGTGAAGCTTGTCGAGGCCGCGCCGGTCGCGGGCGCGTTGCGCTTCGAGCTTCTGTCGGAAGGCCGCGTCATGACCGGCGCGCAGCGCCGGCCGTCCGATCGCCCGGGCGGGGCACGGCCCGAAAGCCGCCGCGAAAAGCCGTTCCGGGGAAAAAAGCCATATCGTGGAAAGCGCCACCGATGACCGACGAACTCCTGCAGAAATTCACCACCGACGCTGTGCCCGGCCATCCCAACAAGCCGCCGCGCGACGCCTCGACCCTAATCCTGCTCGACCGCAGCGGGCCTGCGCCGAAGGTGCTGATGGGCAAGCGCCATCAGGGCCATGTCTTCCTGCCCGGCGGCTTCGTGTTTCCCGGCGGCCGCGTCGATGCGGCCGACCGGCAGATGGTTCCCGGCGTGCCGCTCGATCCGCGCGCCGAAGCCAAGCTGATGCGCGAGACCCGGCGGCCGAGCGCGCTGAAGGCGCGTGCGCTTGCGCTCGCCGCCGTCCGCGAAACCTTCGAAGAGACCGGACTGCTGCTGGGGACCAAGCGCGATGACGCGCCGCGCGCGCCCACGGGTCCCTGGGAGGCCTTCGCCGAGGCGAAGATCCATCCCGATCTATCGACCATGCATTTCATCGCCCGCGCCATCACCCCGCCGCGGCGCGTGCGGCGCTACGACACCCGCTTCTTCACGATGGACGCAAGCGCCATCGCCCACAAGATCGAGGGCAAGGTGGGGCCTGACTCGGAACTGGTGGAGCTGGTCTGGCTGCCGCTGCCCGAGATCAAGCAGCGGATCCAGTTGATGGTGATCACCGAGATCGTGCTGAGAGACCTGATGGCGCAGATCGACGCGGGCTTCAGCCACGACCTGCCGGTTCCGTACTATCATGTGGTGCACGGCAAGCGGGTTAGGGACTTGCTCTAGCCGCGCCCTGTTTCCTTGACTTTCACGCGCCGGACAGTAGTTTCCGCCCCAACAGCCGTTAACCCTCGAGGATTGTCATGGCCAAGGCCGTCACCACCAAGATCAAGCTCATCTCCAGCGCCGACACCGGGTTCTACTACGTCACCAAGAAGAACTCGCGCACGATGACCGAGAAGCTGAAGATGAAGAAATACGATCCGATCGCGAAGAAGCACGTCGAGTTCGTCGAAGGCAAAATCAAGTAGGCCTCGCGATCCGCGACGACATGAACGAAGGGCGCCGGTTGCGGCGCCCTTTTCGTTTCAGCCTTCGTGTTTTCTATTTGGCTTTTGAAAAAAGGTGGCCGGTCGGGAGCGATGTCATGAGGAGGCCACTCGCATCGCCCCCAGACCGGCCGAACCCCACGGACTCAGGAGATGCGGCGGACCTGAGCACCCCGTAGGGCTTTCGTCGGGAGGTTGCCGCTTTTTGAAATCAGCGCCTCTGCTGACGTCCGGCCCCCGCCCTTATGTGAGCCGCACGCTACTGGATCGAGCGATGAACGCAACGCTAAAACCTTCGACAAACGCTGGGTTTGCCGAGAACCGGTTATCAACCTAAATCGTTATGGTTTACGCGCGCGCGGCGTGCGCGAACACACAAGCAACCACCGCGGAAAATCGAAAGTAACTATGCCGCGTCGGCGACGACGCGGTTTCTTCCGTCGCGCTTGGCGCGATAGAGCGCCTGGTCGGCGCGCTTGAGGATCGTCGCGGCGTTGTCGGCGGCGCTGTCGAGCGTGGCAAGCCCGATCGAGATCGTGACCTCGATGTGCCGCGTCCCCTGCGCGATCGCGAAGGGCTCCGAGGCGATGCGCCGGCGCAGGCGCTCGGCCACGATCGTCGCCACCGCCATGTCGGTCTCCGGCATGACGATGACGAACTCCTCGCCGCCGAGCCGGCAGGCGAGATCGATGCCGCGGATCGATTTCTTGATGCGGGTGGCGAACTCGCGCAGCACGTCGTCGCCGGCGTCGTGGCCCCAGGTGTCGTTGACCGACTTGAAGTAGTCGATGTCGAGCACCAGCGCGGTCAGCGGCTTGCCGCGCGCCGCCGCCTGCTCGACCAGCGACCCCAGATGGCTCTCCATGTAGCGCCGGTTGTAGAGGCCGGTGAGCCCGTCGGTGATCGCCATCTCGATCGACTGCTGGACGTTGTCGCGCAGCCGCTCGGTGTAGCGCTTCTTGCGGATCTGGGTCTTGGCGCGGGCGTGCAGCTCGTTCTTGTCGACCGGGCGCATCAGATAGTCGTTCACGCCGATCTCGAGCCCGCGGATCATGCGCGCGTTGTCCTCGCCATCGCAGATCGCCAGGATCGGCACGTTGCGCGTGCGGTCGAGCGAGCGGAGCTGGCTGCACAGCCGCAGCGCGTCGCAGTCCTGCAGCGCGAGCGAGACGACGATCAGGTCGTATTCGCCCTCGGCGGCGTGGAACAGTGCCTCGCCGGGATTGCCTTCGATGTCGGCTGTGTGCTCGGTCGACAGCATCGTCGAAAGCCTCTCCGCCGACGAGGCGCGATCATCGATGATCAGCACGCGCCCGGCGCGGCCGGCGTCGGCGATCGCCTGGTTCTCCGGGTCCTGGATGCCGATCTCGCGCGAGGTGAGCGCGCGCATCCGCAACTCGTCGGTCATCATCTTGAGCCGCGACAGCGACCGCACCCGCGCGATCAGCGCCACGTCGGAAACGGGCTTGGTCAGGAAATCGTCGGCGCCGGCGTCCAGCCCCTTCACCCGGTCGGAGGGATGGTCGAGCGCGGTCACCATGACCACCGGAATGTGGTGGGTCGAGCGGTTGGCCTTGATGCGGCGGCAGACCTCGAAGCCGTCCATGTCCGGCATCATCACATCGAGCAGGACGATGTCACACTCCGCCTTTTCGCAGATCGCCAGCGCCTCGGTGCCGCTCATGGCGGTGACCACGTCGAAATACTCCGCCGACAGCCGCGCCTCCAGAAGCTTCACGTTGGCTGGAACATCGTCGACGACGAGCACGCGTGCGGTCACGGACTAGAACTCCTCAGGCATTTCCAAGAAAATGGCGAATGGTCTCGATGAACTTGCCGACCGAAATGGGCTTCGACAGATAGGCCTCGCAGCCGCCCTCGCGGATGCGCTCCTCGTCGCCCTTCATCGCAAAGGCGGTGACGGCGACCACGGGAATCGATTTGAGCTCCGGATCGTCCTTCAGCCATTTGGTGACTTCGAGGCCGGACACTTCGGGAAGCTGGATGTCCATCAGCACCAGGTCGGGGCGATGCTTGCGGGCGAGCGCGAGCGCCTCGATGCCGTTGCGGGTGCCGATGGTGTCGTAGCCGTGGGCCTCCAACAGATCGTGGAAGAGCTTCATGTTGAGCTCGTTGTCCTCCACGATCAGGACCGTCTTGGCCATTGGCCTGCCCCACTTCCCCGTTGCCGCAACCACGGGCGATGCCCGTTTGGGCATTGCGGACGCGGTTTGGCACAATGTTTAAGAATCTAGTGAGGAAGTGTTACGGAAACGCAAACGGGAACTGTGGTTCTCGCGCCGCCGCCCCAGGCGTTAACGCCATGACAAAGCGATAAAATCCGTCGATGACGGATGGCCGACACGCCCGCCGCAAACGGTGCCAGTTCCCGCTGGATTTTTCGGAAACCTCCGCCGCCGGCTTGCTAAGCTCGCCCCAGGTTCGAGAATCGGCGTCAACACTGAGGCTTCGAGGCATGGCGCGCGGCAAGATCCGCAGCAGCAAGGACCGCGTGCGGCGCGAGGCGGCGCAGGCGCTCGCCGTCGCTGCGCTGTCGTTCCTCGCCTCGGAGCCGGAGCATCTGGGCCAGTTCCTCGCGGCCAGCGGGCTCGGCCCCGACGACATCCGCAAGGCCTCCGGCGACCCGAGCTTCCTGTCCGGCGTGCTCGATCACTTTTCCGGCAACGAGCCGCTGCTGATCGCCTTCGCGCAGCAACAGGGCATCGATCCGACCGAAGTCGAACGCGCGCGCGCCCTGCTCGGAGGCGTGTGGGAACGGGATTTGCCCTGATGGCCGCGTTCTGCCGCGATTGCCTGAGCGACGCCGGCAGTGCCGCCCGCTGCCCGTCCTGCTTCTCGCCGCGCGTCATCCGCCACCCCGAACTCGACACGCTCACCATCTGCCATGTCGATTGCGATGCGTTCTACGCCACCATCGAAAAGCGCGACGACCCGACGCTCGCCGACAAGCCTTTGATCGTCGGCGGCGGCAAGCGCGGCGTGGTGAGCACCTGCTGCTACATCGCGCGCACCTTCGGCGTGCGCTCGGCGATGCCGATGTTCGAGGCGCGGAAGCTTTGCCCGCACGCCGCCATCGTGCGCCCCGACATGGAGAAATACGCGGGCGTGAGCCGCGAGGTTCGCGCGCTGATGTTGCAGATGACGCCGCAGGTCGAGCCGATCTCGATCGACGAGGCGTTCATGGACCTTTCCGGCACCTCGCGGCTGCACGGCATGAGCCCGGCCAAGGTGCTGGCGCGGTTTTCCGCGCAGGTCGAGCGCCAGATCGGCATCACCGTCTCGATTGGACTTGCGGCAAACAAGTTCCTAGCGAAGATCGCCTCCGACATGGACAAGCCGCGCGGCTTCGCCGTGCTGGGCCAGGCGGAAGCCGCCGCATTTCTCGCCGACAAGCCGGTGACGCTGATCTACGGAGTCGGCAGGGTGGCCGCGCAGCGCTTCGCCAAGGACGGCTTCCGGCTGATCGCCGATTTCCAGCGCGCCGACGAGCGCGAGCTCATGCGCCGCTACGGCGCCGAGGGCCAGCGCCTGGCGCGGCTCGCCCGCGGCATCGACGTGCGCCCTGTCGATCCGGTGCGCGAGCGCAAGAGCGTCTCGGCGGAAAACACCTTCGCGACCGACATCTCCTCGTTCCGGCCGCTGGAGAAGCGGTTGTGGGCGGCGGCCGAGGAGGTCTCCGACCGGCTGAAAGAAAAGCATCTGTCGGGATCGACCGTGACGCTCAAGCTGAAAACCGCGGACTTCCGGATTCTCACCCGGGCGCGCTCGCTGGAGAACCCGACGCAGCTTGCCGGAAAGATCTTCGGCGCCGCCCGCGAACTGCTGGAGCGCGAGATCAACGGCACGCGCTACCGGCTCCTGGGGGTCGGCGTGAGCGCGCTGGCCGATGCCGAGGACGCTGACCCCGCCGACCTGATCGACCGCAGCGGCGAGCGCCGCGCCGCGGCCGAACGCGCCATGGACCGCGTGCGGGGGAAATTCGGCCACGAAGCGGTGGTGAAGGGCCTGGCGCTGGAGGAAAAAGATTAGGACTTGCCGCGGAGGAAAAGTAGCATCCTCTTCATCAGCGGTGGGGGCGACATGATCGTACGAATTGCCAGGCTTCTCGTCATTCTCGGCCTCTGCGCCGTCGGCATGATGCAGGCTGCGCCTTCAGCGTCCGCATACACCCCGCAACAAATCGCCAAGGCGAAAGCTTTGATGGCGCTTGAGAAACGCCACAACGAGCTTGTCAAAGCCGAGCGCTATCACGAAGTCGTTCCGATCGTCGAGAAAATGCTCGAAGGCATAGGTCAGCTCCTCGGAACCCGGCACAAGGACTATATCCAGACCAAGCTGCTTGTTTCGCAGGCCTACAGCAACCGCGGTATCGCTTGGGCACGAGAGGGCAACAACGATCGCGCCATGGCCGACTACAACCATGCGATCGGCGTCAATCCGAAGAATTCATTTGCTTACAACAACCGTGCCAACGCGTGGAAAGACAAGGGCGACTACGACCGCGCCATAGCCGACTACGACGAGGCGATCCGTATCGAGCCGAAATACTCCGGCGCATACTATGGACGCGGCAATGCTTGGAACAAGAAGCAAGAATACGACCGCGGCCTGAAAGACTTCAATCACGCGCTCCAGCTCGATCCGAAAAATTCGCTGCATTACAACGGCCGCGCCAATGCCTGGATCGGCAAGGGCGATTTGGACCGCGCCATGGCTGATTTCAATGAGTCAATCCGCATCGATCCAAAGCACGCCGATGCCTACAGCAATCGCGGCGACGCTTGGAAAAACAAGGGTGAATTCGACATCGCCCTGGCCGATTTCAACGAGGCAATCCGCCTCAATCCCAAGTCGGCCACGTATTACGCTGGCCGAGCCGGCGCCTGGAGCGAGAAACGCGACTATGATCGCGCTATGGCCGATTGCACCGAGGCGATCCGCATCGATCCGAAATCGTCGCTGATCTACAACAACTGCGCGCTTCTGTTGCGAGACCTGCGCGACTTCGATCGCGCGATTACGTACTTTTCCGAAGCCATCCGTCTCGATCCCACATTCGACAAGCCTTATTCAAATCGCGGCGAAATCTGGCGGCTGAAGGGCGATCTCGACCGGGCGCTGGCCGATCAGGATCAGGCAATCCGGCTCAAGGCGGACAACACCACCAATTACGTCCTTCGCGGCGATACGTTGCGTTACAAAGGCGACCTTGACCGCGCAATTGCCGAATACGACCAGGCTCTGCGCATCAAATCGGACAATGTCGCGGCCTTTACCGGCCGCGGCCTGACCTACGAAAAGATGGGCGACGCCGGACGCGCCCGCGCCGACTTCGAGAACGCGGTAGCCTCACCATCGCTGTATAAGTCGGGCATATTCAGGTCCGCCCTGGACACCGCTCGTGCACGGCTCGCGGCGCTGGACTCCGGCGCGCCGCAACCGATCATCATGCACGCGCCGTCGAAGGCGTCGTCGTCCGGTTCGATCCCGACACCTGTCGCTGCGATTCCCAGCGTAGCTCCGTCGGCGATCAAACAGGGCCGCCGCATCGCGCTCGTGATCAGCAACTCGGCTTACAAAAACGTTGCGGCGCTGGCTAATCCGCAGCGCGACGGGGAAGCGATTGCCGCATCGCTGCGCAGCATCGGTTTCGAGAGCGTGATGGTCGCCAACGACTCCACCCGCGAAAAGCTGATCGAGGCGTTGCGCGCGTTCGCCAACGACGCGGAGACTGCCGATTGGGCGATGGTCTATTATGCGGGCCATGGAATTGAGGTGAACGGCATGAATTATCTGATCCCGGTCGAGGCCAAGCTTGCTGCCGATCGCGACGTTCAGTTCGAAACCGTGCCGCTCGACCAGGTGATGGTCGCGGTGGAGGGCGCCAAGAAACTCAAGCTGATTCTGATCGACGCCTGCCGCGACAATCCGTTCGCGCCGCAAATGCGCCGGACCACGGCGCCGGAGATGGTCGCAGCGGCGGGATCGACCGGCGGCGGCGCCATTGGGACGCGCTCGATCGGCCGCGGTCTCGGCGAAGTGCGGGTTTCAGGCGCAACGCTCGTTGTCTATGCCGCAAAGCATGGCCAGGTCGCGCTCGACGGCGAAGGCGGCAACAGCCCCTTCGCGGTCGCTGTCGTGCAGCGTATCGCCACGCCGAATGTCGAGATCAACAAGCTGTTTCGCCTTGTGCGCGACGACGTGATGGAAGCAACCGCCGGCCGGCAGGAGCCCTTCACTTACGGCTCATTGCCGGGCCGCGAGGATTTCTTTTTCGTCGCGAAATAGACTCGCCCTGTGGCGCGTCACGGGCACGCCTTCGCGTCCTTCATCTCGATCGACGTCATCTCGCCGGCCAGGACGAAATCGCCGTAGTCGAGAACGAGCGCGCGCGATACGCCGTTCTCGTAGAGCTCGAAATTGATCGCATAGACCGGCGTCTGCTCGCCGGACGCGGTGACGGCGGCGTGATCGAAATAGCTGATCGTCACCGGCCAGCGGGTCATGCCGGCGAACGCGGGCTGGCCGGCGATCGCGTCGGTGGGCTTCGCCCCGTCCGGCGCGATGGCTTTGCCGATCACGGTCAGCGTGTCGTAGACCTTCTCGCCGGTGTCGGAGCCGTCGTAGACCGAGACCTGCAGCAGGGTCTTGCCGTCACGGGCGGCGGCGATGATGCGGCGGACGTGCTCGGTCGGGAACGCAAGATCGGTCTTCAGATCGAGCTTCTTCTCGCCCGGCGCCTTGAGCTCCACGGCGACGCCGCCGGCTTCGCGCTCGGCCTGGCCGTCGACCTGATCGCGCAGGCTGTCGTCGAAGAAGTTCTGCGAATGGAACCGCAGCCGCTTGCCGCCGCCATCCTCCCACGAGGTCGCGCGAAGATCGCTGACGATCACCTTGCCCTCGCCCGAGTCGAGCTCGGACACCTGGCGGAACTGCAGCGCATAGCCCTCGCAGGCGCTGCCGGAAAAATCGTAGAGGATGCGACCGCGCACCGCGTTCATCGAACGCTTGCCGCGGGTGGTCGATAGCTTGAGATCGTAGACCGCCCGGTGCGAGGCGAGCGCAACCGTGCCTTGCGCCACGGCGGGCGCAGGCATCGCGAGAGCCGTCAAAACGGCGGCGGATAGCGCCAATCGGACGGGCGCGGCGGGAAATGTCATTGAACAAATCTCCAAGCGAATCTCATCGTGTCGGCCCTGCCAGCAAAATAGGGCGCGCCGATGGGCGCCGCAACGGCGTCCCGGCGCCCGCTTGCATGCGGGACCATGATCGGCGAAACAAAGGCGGCATTTTCAAGGGCGTTCGGTCGGTGCACGGGCTTGTGCCGCGCTTTTGAGCAGTCAACGGAACTGGCGCCACGGAGGACATCATGGCCGGAACGATCGAAAAGAAGCTGACCGACCTCGGCATCGTGCTGCCGAAGCCGGTCGCGCCGGTTGCCAACTATGTGCCGTTCGTGCGCACCGGCACCTTCATGGTGGTGTCCGGACAACTCTGCCTCGACGCCGAGGGCAAGCTCGTCGCCAAGGGCCAGCTCGGCGGCGGCGTGTCCATCGAGGACGGCCAGAAGGCGGCGCGGGCCTGCGCAATCAACCTGCTGGCGCAGCTCAAGGCGGCGCTCGGCGATCTCGACAAGATCGCGCGCGTGGTGCGGCTCGGCGGCTTCATCAATTCGGCGCCGGGCTTCGCCGATGGCCCCAAGGTGATGAACGGCGCCTCCGACCTGATGGTCGCGGCCTTCGGCGACAAGGGGCGGCATGCGCGTACCACCGTCGGCGTCTCGGCGCTGCCGATGGACGCCGCGGTCGAGGTCGAGGCTGCGTTCGAAGTTTCCTGATCGCCGCCGATGCGCGACTGGCTGACCGCGCGACCGATCGCCCATCGCGGCCTCCACGACGCCGCGTCCGGCACGATCGAGAACACGCCGTCGGCCTTCCAGGCGGCGATCGCCGGCGGCTACGCCATCGAATGCGATCTGCAGATCAGCGCCGACGGCGAGGCCATGGTGCATCACGACGATGCGCTCGGCCGCCTCAACGAGGGGCAGGACCGGCTCGATTCGATGACCGCCGAGGCCCTCAGGCGCGTGCCTTTCAAATCCACCGCCGACTGCATGCTCACCCTGGGCGAGCTTTGCGATCTTGTCGCAGCACGCTCGACGTTGGTGGTGGAACTCAAAGGCTTCCAGCGCGACAACCGGCTGGCCGAGCGGACTGCCGCAGTGCTGTCCCGCTATCGCGGCCCGGTCGCTGTCATGTCGTTCGATCCGGCCCTTATCGCCACCGTGCAAAAGCTTGCCCCGGCGCTTTTCAGGGGGCTCGTGGCGATGCGACGCGACGCAGGCTCTCCCAGCGCGCAGGTCTCGCCGCTGAACTACGTCCGGCAGGCACTCGCCGCCCGCCCGCAGTTCCTGGCCTACCGGGTGCAGGACCTGACCACCGCGCCGCCACTTCTGGCGCGGCACTTGCTCCGTTGGCCCCTGCTCACCTGGACGGTCCGGACGCCCGAGGATCGCGCCCGCGCCGCCCGTCACGCCGACCAGATGATTTTCGAGGGCTTTCGGCCATAATGGCCGTCTAGACCGTTCTCATGCCTACAAACGCCCCCACCGATCTCCGCCTCCGCGTGATCCCGGCCATCGCCGAATCCGACGCCGCCGCGTGGGATGCCTGCGCCAATCCTCAACCAGTTTCTGAGCTGGCCGAAGGTATCGCCCAAGAAGATCAATATAACCCATTTATATCATACGATTTTCTTCATTCTCTCGAAGCCTCCGGTTCGGCCGTGGCCAGGACCGGATGGCAGCCCCAGCATCTGCTGGCCGAGACCGCCGACGGCGCCATCCTCGGCGCTGTGCCCTGCTATCTGAAATCGCACTCGCAGGGCGAATACGTGTTCGACCGCAGCTGGGCCGAGGCCTACGAGCGCGCCGGCGGCCAGTACTATCCCAAGCTCCAGGTGTCGGTGCCGTTCACGCCTGCGACCGGCCGCCGGCTCCTGATCCGCCCCTCACCCGACGCCGGGACGGTGCGCGAGGGCCTGATCGCGGGCCTGCTCGAACTCTGCCGCAAGCGCGAGGCATCCGGCGTCCACTTCACCTTCCTGCCGGAGGCGCAATGCGAGGCGCTGGTCGGGCACGGATTCCTGCACCGCACCGACCGGCAGTTCCACTGGGAGAACCACGGCTACGCCACCTTCGAGGTGTTCCTGGAGGCGCTCTCGGCCCGCAAGCGCAAGACCATCCGCCGCGAGCGTCGCGAGGCGCTCAGCGCTGGCATCACCGTCCACTGGCTCACCGGCAAGGATTTGACCGAAGCAGCCTGGGACGCCTTCTTCGAGTTCTACATGGAGACCGGCTCGCGCAAATGGGGCCGGCCCTACCTGACCCGCAAGTTCTACTCGCTCATCGGCCAGAGCATGGCCGACAAGGTCGTGCTGGTGATGGCCAAGCGCGCCGGCCGCACCATCGCCGGCGCCATCAACTTCATCGGTTCGGACACCCTGTTCGGCCGCCACTGGGGCGCGGTCGAGCACCACCCGTTCCTGCATTTCGAACTCTGCTATTACCAGGCCATCGACTTCGCCATCGCCCACAAGCTCAAGCGGGTCGAGGCCGGCGCCCAGGGCGAGCACAAGCTCGCCCGCGGCTATCTGCCGGTGATCACCCACTCCGCCCATTTCATCGCCGATCCCGGCCTCCGCCGGGCCATCGCCGATTACCTCGTCCGCGAGCGCGCCTCTGTGGAAGCCGCGGGCAACGAGCTTGCGGCGCTGGCGCCGTTCCGCAAGGATTTGGCCGAGCAGGAACAGGACTGACTGCCCCGGAGGCCCCGATGCCGAGCTACGACCCACAGAACATCTTCGCGAAAATCCTGCGCGGCGAACTGCCCTGCTACAAGGTCTACGAGGACGACAAGGCGCTGGCCTTCCTCGACATCATGCCGCGCGCACCGGGCCATACGCTGGTGCTGCCGAAGGCGCCCGCGCGCAACCTGCTGGACGTCAAGCCCGACGACCTCGCCGCGGTCGCCCAGGTGGCGCAGAAGGTCGCCAGCGCCGCCATGAAGGTGTTCTCCGCCGACGGCATCACCCTCCAGCAGTTCAACGAAGGCGCCGGCGGCCAAGTGGTGTTCCACCTGCATTTCCATGTCATTCCGCGCAAGGCCGGCGTCCCAATGAAGCCGCCGGCCAGCGAGAAGGAAAAGCCCGAGGTGTTATCGGATCACGCGCTCAAGCTGGCGGCGGCTTTGAAGGGCTAATCAGTTCGCGAAAACGTAGGTTCCCAGCATTACCGCCGCCTCGCCCGTCAGCACGCCCGCGAACACCGAGCGCCGGGCGATCAGGAAGGCGGCGAAGCCCAGGACGGCCGCGCCGATCCGCACCTCGACCGGGATCGACGACAGCGCGCCGGAGGTCGACAGGATCAATTGCGCCAGCACGCCCGCCAGCATCGCGGTCGCGACCGCCCGCACCCAGACGATGATTTGGGATTTCTCGTCGAGTCCCCGCACCAGCATCAGCCCGACCAGCCGCCAGACCTCGTTCGGCAGGAAGCCGAACAGGATCAGGGCGAGCACCGGCCCAAGCTCGTGAAGAGTGGCGCTCATGACGTGCCCCGCCGCCGGGCTTCGCGCAGCCGATGCACCGCATAGGCGACGGTGCCGGCGATCAGGCCGGTCCACATCAGGTCGAGGCCGATCTTCTGCGCCGCCACGACCGGCCCGACCACGAGGCCGAGCGCGAATGCGAGACCGTCGATCAGGGTGCGGCTGTTGCGGGCCGACGACATCAGGATCGCCATCGGCGTGAAGAACAACAGCGCCGCGGCGAGCAGCGGCGGCAGCTTCGCCGCCAGCACGAATCCGATGGCGCCGCCAATGAGCGCGGCCGACATCAGGCCGACGCCGAGCCCGTTGTAGAAGGCGATGCGGCGCTCGGCCGGCATCAGCGGCAGAAGCCGCATTCCCTCGACCCAGACGCTGATCGCGGTCAGATGCATCGGCAGGAGCAGGTCGCGCTGGCGCACGCCCGGCCGCCGCATCATCGGCAGGATCGCGGCGACCATCGGCAGGAAGCGGACGCTGGACAGCGTCACCGCCAGCGCCACCTCGAACAGCGCCGCCGTGTGCAGCGTCGAGACCAGAATGACCTGCGCCGGGGCCGCCCAGACGAGCAGCGTGGACAAGGCCATCCACCAGAAGCTGAAGCCCACCTCGTGGGCAAGCGCGCCCAGGCCGAGATAGTTGCCGACCAGCACGTAGAAGAACACCGAGCGCACCGCCGCCACGATGCCGTCGAGGAATACCTGGGCGGAGACGTGTGGCGGCTGCTCTGTGGGCTCGGCCGACATGACATCACCCCCCAAACGCCAGAGCGCCAGCGATCAACGCCGCCTCGCCGGCCAGCACGCCGGCGAAGGCGGACCGGCGGATGAACAGGAATGCGAAAAAGCCGATCGCCAGCGCCGCGATCCGCACCGAAAGCGCCACGCCGGCCAGCGCTCCCGGCGGAATGAGGATGATGCGCGCCACCACCGCCGCGACCAGCGCGGTGGCGACACCCCTCACCCACAGGATGATCTCCGACTGCTCGTCGAGGCCCCGGCCAAGCGCGATGCCGAGCCAGCGCCAGACCTCGCTCGGCAGGAAGCCCACCACAATCAGGATCAGGTAGGACTGCAGCTCCGCGCTCATGCGCGCGCCCCTTGCCGCAGCCTCGTGCCCCGGATGCGGTGCAGCGCAAAGCGCAGCGGAGCGGTGCACCGCTGATCCGGGACCCAGCTTGCTTGGTTCAAGGAAGCGGGGTCCCGGGTCTGCAGCGCATCACTTCGTGCTGCGCTGTGCCCGGGACACGTGTGGCCAACGTCCGAAATCAATCTCATACCTTGTCGCTCCGCGACCGCTGCACGCGGTGCAACCCATAGGCCAGCGTGCCGCCGATCACGCCCGTCCACAACAGGTCGAACTGCACCTGGCTGAACGCGAGCACCGGCCCAATCGCAAGGCCGAGCCCCAGCGCCGCCTTCTCCAGCAGCAGCCGGGCGTTCCGCGCGGTCGAGGTCAGAAACGAGATCGGCGTGATGAACATCGCCGCCGCGCCGAACAGCGCCGGCAGCACCGCCTGCATGTAATAGCCGACCGCCGTGAAGATCGTGCCAAGCGTGAGCAGAGCGAGGCCGACGCCATTGCAGAACGGAATGCGATGCTCGCGCGGCAGGCTTGGCGCGTGACGCATCGCCTCGACCCAGACGCTGACCGCCATGAAATGCACCGGAACAACGAGGTGCCAGGGCCGTGCGTTCTCGCGCTTCACCAGCGGGATCAGCGCAACCACGATAGGCAGAAACCGCACGCTCGACAGCGAGACGGCGACCGCGGTCTCGATCAGAACAGTGCCCGGTCCGAGCCCCGTCACCAGGATGACCTGCGCCGGCCCCGCCCATTGCAGCGCGGTGGACAGCATCGCCCAGCCGACGGACAGGCCGTAGTCGTGGCACATCGCGCCGAAGCCGATGTAGGTGAAGATGATGACGAAGGCAAACACCGACGTCGCCGCGGTCCGCAGTCCGAACAGGAAGGCGTCGGTCGTGGTGCCGGGTGGCGGCAGGGGGGCGTCGGCCATGCCCCATTTGGTCACACAGCGGTGCAGACCGTGCAACCGCCAACGTGGCAGCGCCTTTAGGACAAAATCGCCGGGACTTGGGCGCGGTTCGCGAGCCTCAGGACCGTCGCAACGCCGCCACTCACCGGTGCGATCGGATCAGCCAGGCTTGCGGGCCGGACCGGCGGCGCCGAACTGCACGCCGACACATTCCTTTTGCCGCCAGCGAACCAGGCATTGCCTGAACGTGGTCGCGTGGGGAGAAAAATACAGCCGGAATTCGTCGGGCGGCTGGCCGCTGTCGACGATGAGCTTAGCGCCGGACGGCGATATGTTTTCGATGAGGCAGGGAGCCAAATTTTCGCCGAGGCCGGTAATCCAGCCTCGAATATCCGCCGCTCTGCGCTCATTTTTCCGAGTATTGCGCATGAGGTACGACGATACTCGAAGATCGCTGATAGATCGTAAATGTCTTAATACACACCCTCTCGTTGTGTTTAGTGACCAAAGACCATGGACGAACCGCGCCGGCCGTTGCCTGGATCGCAGGAACAGCCGGCCGCCCGCGCTCTAACGGTTCGGCCTAGACCTTGACCAGCGGCACCTTCGGCACGGTGCCGCCGCGTGGCGGACCGCCGCCGTCATCCTTGGGGCCCGATGGCTTTTTCCGCACGCCCGGCTTGCGCGGCTTCCGAGCGCGCTTCTCCGGGATCTTCTCTGGCTTCGGCGTCACCGGTCCGTCGAGATATTCGAAGCCGAGCTTGTCGCGGCCGGTCTCCTCGTCCTTGATCACGACGACACGGACGTGGCCGCCGTTCTTGAGCTTGCCGAACAGCACCTCGTCGGCCAGCCCCTTCTTGATGTGCTCCTGGATCACCCGCGCCATCGGCCGGGCGCCCATCAGCTCGTCGTAGCCGTTGGCGATCAGCCAACGGCTGGCGTCCTCCGCCAGCTCGATGGTGACGTTGCGGTCGGCAAGCTGCGCCTCGAGCTGCAGCACGAATTTCTCCACCACCTTGGAGATCACCTCCGGCGACAGATGCGCGAAGGTGACCGTGGCGTCGAGCCGGTTGCGGAACTCCGGCGCGAACATGCGGTTGATCGCCTCGGTGTCGTCGCCCTCGCGCTTCTGCCGGGTGAAGCCGTAGGCGGCTTTGGCCATGTCGGCCGCGCCCGCGTTCGTGGTCATGATCAGGATCACGTTGCGGAAGTCGACCTGCTTGCCGTTGTGGTCGGTGAGCTTGCCGTGATCCATGATCTGCAGCAGCACGTTGAACAGGTCGGGATGCGCCTTCTCGATCTCGTCCAGCAGCAGCACGGAGTGGGGATGCTGGTCGACGCCGTCGGTCAGCAATCCGCCCTGGTCGAAGCCGACGTAGCCCGGCGGGGCGCCGATCAGCCGCGACACGGTGTGGCGCTCCATGTACTCCGACATGTCGAAGCGGATGAGATGCACGCCGAGGCTGACGGCCAGTTGCTTGGCGACTTCCGTCTTGCCGACGCCGGTGGGCCCCGAGAACAGGTAGCAGCCAATGGGCTTCTCCGGCTCGCGCAGGCCCGCGCGGGCGAGCTTGATCGACGCCGACAAAGCCTCGATCGCCTTGTCCTGGCCGTACACCACGGTCTTCAGCGTGTGCTCGAGATGCTGCAGCACCTCGGCGTCGTCCTTCGACACGGTCTTCGGCGGGATCCGCGCCATGGTGGCGATCGTGGTCTCGATCTCCTTGATGCCGATGGTCTTCTTGCGCCGGCTCTCCGGCAGCAGCATCTGCGCAGCGCCCGACTCGTCGATCACGTCGATCGCCTTGTCGGGCAGCTTGCGGTCGTGGATGTAGCGGGCGGAGAGCTCCACCGCCGCCTTCACCGCCTCGTTGGTGTATTTGAGCTTGTGATAGGCCTCGAAGTAGGGCTTGAGCCCCTTCATGATCTCGATGGCGTCCGGGATCGACGGCTCGTTGACGTCGATCTTCTGGAACCGCCGGACGAGCGCCCGGTCCTTCTCGAAATACTGCCGGTACTCCTTGTAGGTGGTCGAGCCGATGCAGCGGATCGTGCCGCCGGCGAGCGCGGGCTTGAGCAGGTTCGAGGCGTCCATCGCCCCGCCGGAGGTGGCGCCGGCGCCGATCACGGTGTGGATCTCGTCGATGAACATGATCGCGCCCGGATAGGCCTCGATCTCCTTGATCACCTGCTTCAGCCGCTCCTCGAAATCGCCGCGGTAGCGCGTGCCCGCGAGCAGCGTGCCCATGTCGAGCGCGAACACGGTGGCGTTCTTCAGCACGTCGGGCACTTCGCCGTGGATGATGCGGCGAGCGAGACCCTCGGCGATCGCGGTCTTGCCGACGCCGGCTTCGCCGACGTAGAGCGGGTTGTTCTTCTGCCGCCGGCACAGCACCTGGATGGTGCGGTTGATCTCCTGCTCGCGGCCGATCAGCGGATCGATCTTGCCATCCTTGGCCTTCTTGTTGAGGTTGATGCAGTAGGCTTCGAGCGCGTCGCCCTTCTTCTTCGGCTCGCCGTCGCCGCCGCCGTTGCCGCCCTTGGCGTCGGAATCCTCGTCGTTGCCGCGCACGCTGCGCGTCTCCGACAGGCCCGGCCGCTTGGCGATGCCGTGGCTGATGTAGTTGACCGCGTCGTAACGCGTCATGTCCTGCTCTTGCAGGAAGTAGGCGGCGTGGCTCTCGCGCTCGGCGAAGATCGCGACCAGGACGTTGGCGCCGGTGACCTCTTCGCGGCCCGACGACTGCACATGGATCACGGCGCGCTGGATCACGCGCTGGAAACCGGCGGTGGGTTTCGAATCCTCGCCGCCGTCGGTCACCAGGTTGTCGAGTTCGGATTCGAGGTAGCTCGCCAGATTGCGCTTGAGCTTCTCGGTTTCGACGTTGCAAGCGCGCATCACCGCGGCCGCGTCCTGATCGTCGATCAGCGCGAGCAACAGATGCTCGAGCGTCGCGTATTCGTGATGCCGTTCGTTGGCAAGAGCCAGCGCCCGGTGGAGCGACTGCTCGAGGCTGCGTGAGAAGGTTGGCATTATGCGCTCGTCTTCATTTGTATTGGACGCCCTCCCCAGGGCTTTCGTTTTGTTCCAACCGTTTTTCGTTTCGTCCGGTTCCCGGACTCACTTCTTTTCCATGACGCATTGCAAAGGATGCTGATGTTTGCGGGCAAAGTCCATCACCTGCGTCACTTTGGTTTCCGCCACCTCGTAGGTGAAAACCCCGCATTCGCCGATGCCGTGGTGATGGACGTGGAGCATGATCCGGGTCGCGGCCTCGCGGTCCTTGTTGAAAAACCGCTCCAGCACATGAACGACGAACTCCATCGGCGTGTAGTCGTCGTTGAGGATGAGCACGCGATAAAGATTGGGCCGCTTGGTTTGCGGCTTGGTCTTGGTGATAACCGCGGTGCCCGGGTTCCGGTCGCTTCCGCGCTTCTTGTCGTCGCCCCCCGCAGCCCGCACCTGAAACGCCAATGGTTGGGGCGCGGCGCGGTCGCGGCAGTCCGGAGCGTCGGCGAGGCTGATCTTCGATCCTTGCATGGCAAACGGGCGACTGTTTCCGATTCCGACGACGATAGCGTGACCGATCTCATCATAAGGGCCTGCCCGCCGCCCTGCCAGACGGCCGACCCCGCCCCATTCACAGGCAGTTGCTGTCCCATCCCGACGCTCGGTGCTCCGGTCACGAAGATAAGGTCCAACGCCCAGAACGCAATTGTCGGAAAAACCGCCAGGAAATCGCCGCCGATTTTGCCGAAATTTCGATCTTTTCCCGACATGCAATCTCAATGCCTGCCGACGATGATCCGAAAAAACAGGTCAAATCACGTCGAATAGGCTGCAACCGCCGCAGACGCGCGCGGTGATAGACCGGGGGTCGATCGATGCCGCTTGGCAAGCTGTTTTTGCGATTTCTAAGTGTCTGTCCGGGAACAATTTGAATTCCTTGAATCAGTTGTGATTCAAGAGTGGTGGCCTGATTCGAGGAGGGTCACCGATGTGGACGGCGAAGAACCGCGGACGTTACGACCGCAGCAAGTTGCGATACCCGAGTGACCTGA